>USHF01000013.1 GCA_900554465.1 uncultured Collinsella sp. | reverse complement strand
GGGCTCGGAGATGTGTATAAGAGACAGCGCTCGACCTAGGCGACGGCAAGCCGCTGCCCGTGCTCATCCCCGAATCCGAGCAGTTCGCCAACCGCCTGCGCAAGAATGCCCGTCTGCGCCGCAAGTGGGCAAAGCGCGAGGGCGTGAGCTGCTACCGCGTCTACGATGCCGACCTGCCCGACTACTCCGCCGCCATCGACCTGTACGAAGGTTGCCCGCAGACGCCGGGCCGCTGGCTCGTCATCGCCGAATACGCTGCGCCCAAGACCATCGACCCCGCACTGGCCCAGGCCCGCATGCTCGACATCTTGGCCATCGCACCGCGCATCCTAGATGTCCCGGCAGAGCATGTGCACGCCAAGGCCCGCATGCGTTCGCGCGGCGGCTCGCAGTACGGCAAGCAGGGCGCCGGCAAGGGCGGCTCGGGCGAGCGCGCCAACATCGCGCGCCGTCGCCTGCCGCTCATCGAAGAGGGCGGCCTTACCTTTGCCGTCAACTTTGACGACTATCTGGATGTGGGCATCTTCCTGGACCACCGCGTCACCCGCAACCTGGTGCGTGAGCACGCCAAACAGGCGCGCCGCTTCCTCAATCTGTTCGCCTACACCGGCACCGCCACCTGCTATGCGGCAGACGGCGGCGTCGAGGAGACCGTGACGGTCGACCTTTCCAACACCTACCTGGACTGGGCCGAGCGCAACATACGACAGAACGGCTTTGTGGGCCCGCAGCATCACTTTGTGCGCGACGACGTGCTTGCCTGGATTCGCGATCAGCGCCAGACGCGCAACCGCTGGGACCTGATCTTTGTCGACCCGCCCACGTTTTCGAACTCGTCCAAGATGGGCCGCCGCACCTGGGATGTCCAGCGCGACCATGTTGAGCTTTTGGCCGGCGTATCTCGCCTGCTCGCACAGGGCGGCCATGCCATCTTTAGCTGCAACCTGCGCGGCTTCCGCCCCGAGACGCGCAAGCTCGCACGCGCGGGCGTCGTGCTGGAGGACATTACGGCGCAGACCATCCCCGAGGATTTCGCGCGCAACCAGAAGGTGCATCATTGCTATATCGTGCGCCGCCTACCCATCGAGGACGCCATGGCCGAGGCCGGCTTTAGCGCTGAGGAAATTGCCGAGCGAACCGAGGAGCTGCGCAACCCCGAAGCCCGCAAGCCTCGTGCGGCAGTATCCGCGCACGCGCAGGCCGGCAACGGCAAGTCCAACTTTGCCGGCAAACCCTCCCCCGCCGGCAAGCCCAAAAAGAAGAAGTTCTACGCCAGCAAGCCCAAGGGCAAATAAACAAACTTGCGGTGGAATAGTTCCTAAAAATGCCTGGCAAAGGCCCAAACAGGAACTATTTCACCGCAACTCATATTGGGATGGTGGTTGGCAATCTAGCCTTGGGTGACCAATCGGTAACCGATGCCCACGTGTGTTTGGATATAGCGCGGGTGCGCGGGGTCGGACTCGATCTTTTTGCGCAGCGTGCCCATAAAGACACGCAGGCTCGCTAGGTCGCTCTTAGTCGCCGTACCCCAAATCTCGTGCAGGATAAACTGATGCGTGAGCACCTTGTCGGCATTATGGGCCAGCAGGCATAGCAATTTGTACTCAATCGGCGTCAGATGCAGCTCCTCGCCATCCATCGTGGCGATGCCGGCATCAAAATCGATATGCAGTTCACCGGCATCGAACGAGCCCTCAGAGGAAACACCGCCCGTTTGCGCATACGAAAGGCGTCTGAGCGTCGTGCGAATGCGCGCGAGCAGCTCCTCGACCGAAAACGGCTTGGTCAGGTAGTCGTCGGCGCCGGCATCGAGCGCACGAATCTTGTCCGCATCCTCGCTGCGCGCCGAGACCACGATGATCGGCATGCCCGACCATGCGCGCACCGACTCCACCACCTTGACGCCGTCCATATCGGGCAGACCCAGGTCGAGCAGCACAATGCTCGGTGCCTGCGATGAGGCGGCAGCGATGGCGGCATGGGCGGTCTCCACGGCCATATGGCGCAAGCCGTGCGCCTCGAGCGCGGCAACAATAAGATTGCGAACGGCGGGGTCGTCCTCAACGACCAAGATGAGCGGTTTTACGGCAGAGTTTGGCACAGCGCTACTCCTTATCAAACGAAACGTCGGCGACGGGAAGCTCAATCGTAAAGACCGAGCCGTGCGGGTCCGCCGCGGCAACCTCTATGCTACCGCCATGCGCCAGCGCAATGGAGCGGCAGAGCGAAAGACCCAGGCCCACGCTGCGGTGGCTGTCGACAAGACCGTGGTTGGCGGTATAGAACGATTCAAAGATCCGCTCGCGGTCCTCGGGCGCAATGCCCGGGCCGTCATCGGCCACCGAGCACGCCACGCGTCCATCGTCGACGCCAATCGAAATCACGATATGCGAGCCTGCGGGCGTATAGGTGATGGCGTTGTTCACCAGATTGACCACCAGCTGCACCATCAGGCGCGCATCGACGTTGACGAGCGCCGGCTCGTCGCACGGCACCACCTTAAGATCGTGCTCACGCACGGCCGGACTTACGTGGCGCAGCGCCTCCTCGACGATATCGTCCATGAGCTCGAGCGTGGTCGACAGATGCATGCCGCCACCCTCGAGCTTGGTGATAGCGAGCAGATTCTCGACGGTGGCGTTGAGCCACAGCGCATCCGAGCGAATGGATAGAAGCAGGCAGCGGCGCGTCTGGGCATCGAGCACCGCGGTGCCGGTCGAGCCCTGGTCGAGCAGCACATCGGCATTGCCCGAAATACTGGTGAGCGGCGTGCGCAGGTCGTGCGAGATGGAGCGCAGCAGGTTGGCGCGCAGCTGCTCGTTTTTGGCGAGCACCGCCGCCTCCTCGCGGGCCTCCATGGCGCGGGCGCGATCGAGTGCCAGCTCGCCTTCGCTCGCGATGGCATCGGCAAGCGTCCGCTCCTCGTGCGTCAGCACGTCGGGCTCGGCAACGATAGCCAGCACGCCCACCACCGAGGCGGGGTCGCCCGAGCGCACGAAGCCGTCGCCTGTGCGAACCGTCAGGTAGATGCCATAAAACGCCGAGCCGCCATAGGTGGCATCGAGCGGCGTTCCCACATAGGCAGACGCCGAGAGCCGCGGCGGCATCTGCGGCGCCAGCTCGTGCACCGGGGCGGCATCGCCCACGGCTGTGTACGTCGCACGCGGCAGCAGGTCATCGCCCTCGGCGTCGGCGCTGTACCACACGACCGGACAGCCCGAAAGACGCGCCAGCTGCGTGGCCATGGCGTGAACGATCTGCTGCTGATCGGCGCACCGCTGCAACATGCGATTGGTCTCGAGCACCATATGCGTGCGGCGGTCGCTAGCGGCAGCCTGTGCCAAGGCGCGGCGCAGGGCCAACGCAATCGAGCTCGACACAAGCGAGACCACGAACATGATGAAGAACATGCCGGGATAGCCGCGGTCGATAAGCGACAGCGAGTAGCGCGGGTCGACAAACAAAAAGTTGTAGAGCGCCACGGCGGCAGCCGAGCTCAACAAGCAATACAGGCGACTCCAGGTAAAGAATGCGCACAGCTGAACGGCGAACACATAGACGATCATGATGCTCGGCGCGAGACCCGGATGGTCGAGCAGCGCGCCCACAATCGTCGCCGCGACCAGCAGCCCCACCGATACGCAGGCGTCATACAGAGGAGTGCGGCGCGTCAGCGTTGTGCGCCGCCACCAAAAGCTATCGGCAATATCACCGTCCGTACGGACGTCCATCAGCGTTCCGCCCCTCTCTCAAAAACAAAAACCACCACAAAGGGGACAGGCACCTTTGTGGTGGTTTCCCCTTGTGGTGGTTCCAAGTGTAAAGCCTTTGCAACCTGCGGACGTTAGACAAACAGCACGTGCGCGAGCAGTGCGCACACGCACGCCGCGACAAGCACCGTCACCACGATCGAAATCACGCGGTCGGCAATGTCCATGTTGGCCCGATTCGTAAAGAACCGATCTTCGGCAGCATCGGCGCGTACCTCACACACCAGCTCGGTCGCAAGATCGCAACCGTCAAGCACCTTTGCATCCATGGTTTCCTCCCAGGACTCAATCCCCGTCAATACAAGCCCGCCCGTTCGCAGACAAACCTCGAGCGTCGACTACGGCCGCTCGTTGGGAGCCAGGCGCTGCATCTTGTTCACGGCCTTGAACTTGGTGAACAGCGGCACGTACTCAAAGCTCACGTTGGAGTTCTCCAGGCCGTACCAACGCGCGGGCGTGCCGGCGGCGCGGCGAATGATGTACTTGAGCGTGATGGCCGTACGCTCGCTGGGCTCCACATCGCTTTCGGGCGCCAGAAGCTTACGGATCAGGACGAACTTGAACGTACCGATGTTACCCGGATCCTTGTAGACCGAGTAGTCATGCGTCTGCGGCGGCAGCTCGCCGGTGGCAGCCAGGTCCTGAACAACCTGACGCAGGTAGGCATTGACGCGCTGGTTGATCTTGTAGCCCAGGTACAGATGCACGCGGAACACGTAGTCGGTGCCGAACGTCTCGACCGAATAGGCAAAGGTGTGCGGTTCGTCCATAGTCTCGACATTCACAAACCACCAGGCGCGGGCGCGCTTGGGATGCTTGTCCAAGATCGAATAGACGATATCGCGGTCGATGTAGTCGGTATGGGTGTCCTTGGTCAGGTACACGACGTTGTCGCTCATGCGCTCGTAACGGTCGTCGTCACGCAGGCGCTTGAGCTGCGGCAGGTAGCTGCGCAGCGGCAGCAGCGTAAACTGGCGCTGCTCGACCGCCGTGCCGTTGTACCAGCACACCATAATGCCCATGATGAGTGCAGCCATAAGGATGGTGAAGTAGCCGCCGTGGAAGAACTTGGTGAGCGAACTCACAAAGAAGAAGCCCTCGAGCATAAGGAAGAACGCAACGAAGATATACGGGGCGACCTTAAGGCCGCGATCGACATGCAGGTAGAAGAAGAGCAGCAGCGTCGTGCACATCATAGTCAGCGTAATGGCAAGGCCGTAGGCGGCTTCCATATGCGCCGAGCTCTGGAACAGCAGCACCACGATGACGCAGCCCACAAGCATGACGTTGTTGACCATGGGAATATAGAGCTGGCCCTTGGTCTCGGCAGGGTAGAAGACCTGCATGTGCGGCATGAGGTCCAGGCGGCTGGCCTCGGACACCAGCGAGAATGCGCCGGTGATGAGCGCCTGCGAGGCAATGATGGCCGCGACGGTGGAAAGGCCGACGGCAAAGGGACGCAGGCCCGGGGTGAGCATCTGGTAGAAGGGGTTGAGGTCGGCAATGCCCATGAGCTCGGGGTTGGCAGCGTTGTTCATAAGCCAAGCGCCCTGGCCCATATAGGAAAGCAGCAGGCAGCACTTAACGAACGGCCAGGTGGCATAAATGTTGCCGCGGCCAACGTGGCCCATGTCGGAGTAGAGCGCCTCGGCACCGGTGGTGGCGAGGAAGCAGCTGCCCAGAATCATGATGCCCGCATGGTTGTTGGGGCTCAGCAGAAAGCCGATGCCGCGCAGCGGGTTGAGGCACAGCAGCACCGTGGGATGCTGGAAGACAAAGAACAGGCCCGTACCACCCAGGAACAAAAACCACAGCGTCATGATGGGGCCAAAGGCGCGGCCGATCTTGGCCGTGCCGATGCGCTGCACCAAGAAGAGCACGATGATGATGGCAAGCGTGATGGCGACAACGCGGGCCTGATCGTCACCAAGCACGGCGTGGACCGCCGGAATGGTGCGCAGACCCTCGATAGCCGTAGTCACGGTAACGGCAGGCGTGAGGATACCATCGGCGAGCAGCGCGGCGCCGCCCAGCATGGCGGGGATGATGAGCCACTTGCCACAACGCTTGACCAGGCTGTACAGGGCAAAGATGCCGCCCTCGCCGTGGTTGTCGGCACGCAGCGAGATCAGCACGTACTTGACGGTCGTCAGCAGCGTGACCGTCCACACGACAAGGGAGAGCGCGCCGAGCACGAACTCCTCCGTCACGCTTCCGATGCCGCCGTTGCCGGCAACGAGCGCCTTGGTTACATACATGGGGCTGGTGCCGATATCGCCATACACCACGCCCAGCGTGACGAGCATCGCCGAGATGCTCACAGGAATCGCAGCGTGCGAGGCTGCCTCCTTGGCCTTTTGTTCCATAAGCCGGTTTCCTCCCAACTTTAATGTTCGAAGGGATTATAGGTAATCGGCCCATGTTTGAATGGCACTGTTTTCCCAGCGAGATAAACATTTATACGGCCTTTAGGCCACCGCCGCGATATGGAATGTGACAAAGGGACTGTCCCTTTGTCACATTCGTCATTTTCCAAGCCAGTTTTTGAACCACCATTCCATGGATCGGCTCATCTCGGCCATAAAGGGACTCGTGTGCTTGCGGGTGTAGATATCCACCACGCGCTCGCCCACCTCGCGGGCGTGCGGACGGAACATCGCATCCATCTCGGCCACTTGCGCGTCCATGGTCGCGTCGTCCGCACGGCAGTAGCGCTCCTCGTGCACCAGGTTCACCACGGGGTGCGCAATGGCCGGACGCTCCTTACGGGGCGTGCCGATGATGAGCATCGATAGCGGCATGGTATAGAGCGGCAGATCGAGCAGCTCGGCAACTTCCTCGGCGTTCTCCACGATGTCGCCGATGTAGCAGCTCCCCAGCCCCAGGGCCTCGGCGGCAACCACGGCGTTTTGCGCGGCGATCACGGCGTCCTGGGCCGCGATGGCAAAGTCGCCCAAACCCGGCGCACGGCGGGGCGCCTTGCCCGTGCGCTCGACAAACTCGGGCTCAAAGCAGCCCACGTGCTCAAACAGATCGATCCACTTGGCATAATCGACCACAAATATGAGTGCCCAGGGCGCCTTGGCGATCATGGGCTGGTGGTCGCACAGGTCGGCCAGACGGTCCAGCGTAGCCTGCTCGCGGATGCTCACGATGGAATACATCATCATGGCGCCCGCCGACGGCGCGCGACTCGCCGCATGCAGAATCGCTGCACGCTGCTCGTCGGTCACCGCCACGGGACGGTCATTGTCATCGCGCGCAAAAGCGCGCGTGGACGAACGGCGCTCCAAGATGTCCAGCACCGTGTTGCCCGTAGTCTCGACCGGATAGCCGCACGTATCCACGCCCGCAGCTCCGCCGCCGCCCATGTCCGCCTTGCAAACCTGCTCGTTCATCGCCCTGCCCTCGCCATTTCTTTAAGAAGCCTTTACGTTTCCGTGTAATTCCCGTCCATTATCGCGCAGGTCGCCACTACATTGCGCCACACCGCCACACGTGCGCGCTAATATGGCTGGTTGTTGTGCGCAGTCACCAATTGCAGCGCATATCTTGGTAACAATCGGGTAAAACCCCGCTTTCGTAGGTTTTAAGTTTGTGAGGAGTCCCAGCATGTTCGCAGCCGCCATCTCGCTCGTCGGTCTTGCGGCGACCGTCTACCTTGTTTTGCGCGAGGCCAAGGCCATTCGCGCTCAGTCGGGCACCGTTGCCAAAAGCGCTCTTGGGTGGAGCGTCGCCTTTGGTCTGTTCCAGGTCTTTTTGACCATTTGGGGCGCTGTGGGCCTCGTTGCCCAAAACGAGCCGCTCGCCTTTGTGATGCTCATCCTGACCAATGCCATTCTCACCGGTTGCGCCTGGGCCAGCATCGCCCGCGACCGCATCGCCCCGCGCGTCTTTGCGTTCGCTGCCACCGATGCCCCCGCCCCCACCGGCAAGCTCGCCCGCCTGCGCAGCGCCTTTGTGGGCAAACCGCTCGTCGCCGCCATCTTGTGCCTGCTGTTCGCCGGCGTCTTTGCGCTGCTGGGCATGGAGGTCTCGTCCAACCACGACTTTACCTGGGTCTACCCCCTGTGCATCCTGCTCGAGTGGGCCATCATCACCACACTCATGACTGGCTTGTTCTTCCTATTCCAGCGCCACGGCGCAGCTCCCGCGGTCCTGGCCTTTGCCCTCTTTGTCCTGGGCATTGCCGAGTTCTTTGTCATCACGTTTAAATCCATGCCCATCCAGCCGGGCGACCTTTCGGCCATCTCCACCGCCGCCGCGGTCGCCGGCAACGGCTACACCTTCTCGATCTCGCTGTTCTGCGTGCTGTCCATGGGCTTTACCGCCATCGCCATGCTGCTGTGCGAGTACGCCGGCCTGGTGGCGCCGCACCGTCAGAAGGGTGCCGCCAACGCAAAGCGCATGCTGCTCACCAACCTGCTCGTGGCGGTGCTGTGCCTGGGCGGTGTGACCGCGCATGTCACGCTTATCGACTACTACAACACCCTCGGCATCACCGTCTACACCTGGCGCCCGCTCGAGAGCTACTGGCGCGAGGGCTACCTGCCTGCCTTTATTAGTGCGGCACAGTCCATCAAGCCGCCCAAACCCGCCGACTACTCCGTCGACGATGCCAAGGCCACGCTCAAAAAGTACGCTAAGGCCTACGACAAGTCCGACGCGGCCAAGAGTGACGAGCGCACCGCCGCAAAGGAGCAGTTCGATAGCGAGAAGCCCACGGTCATCGCCATCATGAACGAGACCTTCTCGGACCTATCCATCTACCAGAATATGCGTGCTGGCTACGAGGGCCCGCAGTACTTTAAGAGCCTGTCCAATTGCCTCAGCCGCGGCAAGCTCTACGTGAGCGCCTACGGCGGCGGTACCGCCAATACCGAGTTTGAGTTTATGACCGGCAACTCCATGGCCAACCTGGGCTCGGGCGTGTACCCCTACACCATCTACAACATGGAAACGACCGGGAACCTGGCAGAGCAGTTCAAGTCGCTCGGATATTCCACCACGGCCATGCACCCCAACCACGCGACCAACTGGAACCGCGAGAACGTCTACAAGGACTTTGGCTTTGACCAGTTCCTGTCCATCAACGATTTCCAGGGAGCCGACACCCTGCGCGACATGGTGACCGACCAGGCTACCTACGACAAGATTCTTGAGCTGCTCGACCAGAACGCCGATCCGCAGTTTATCTTCGACGTGACCATGCAGAACCACTCGGGCTACGATACGGGCCTGCTGCCGGTCGACAAGCAGATGCACCTGAACATCGACACGACCGACTTGGACGCCAAGACCGTTGAGGACGGCACGCTGTCCGATGTCGACGAGTACGTCTCGTGCATTGAGCAGTCCGACCAGGCGCTGCGTTACTTCCTCAATGCCCTGAGCAAGCTCGACCGTAAGGTGGTCGTGGTGTTCTGGGGCGATCACCAGCCGTTCTTCCCGTCCAAGTTCAACGACAAGTGGTTTACCGGCGAAGACGAAGCCACCCACCAAGAGCGCTTGTGGCAGACCGACTACATCATCTGGGCTAACTACGACGTTGCCGGTTGCAACCAGACGAGTGAGGTCGACGACCTGTCCACTAACTATCTGTCCACCCAGCTGATGCAGCTGATCGGCGCACCGCTGACCGACTACCAGAAAGCGCACATGACGCTGCGCGAGTCGCTGCCCGCCATCAACTCCGTGGGCTACGAGGACGCCAGCCTGCGCTGGGCGCTCTCCTCCAACGTCACCGGTGACGATGCCGCTGCCGCGGCTGTCACCAAGGCACGCGAGGATTACGCCAAGATGCAGTATTACGAGATGTTCCGAGACGGCAAGAACGTCTACACCGAGCACTTCCAGACCGAGGCCAACGAGACCGACCCCAACCTGGCGCCGGGTACGACCAAGATCAAATAGCGACACGTCTTAACTGGTTCGTCTGCCCGGCGGCGCGGAACGTAAGGTTCCCTGCTCGGACAGTCCTGCTCGCACGGAGAGCACATTAAGTGCTCTCCGGCTCGTGCGGAACTCGCGACGGAGCAAAGTCCTCCGTCCGCCTCCTATGGTTACTTGCTTGTGGGGTGCTCGACCTCACGCTGTTTGGCACAAGTGATCTATCCGAAATATCTACCTGTAGGTAAATCCTTGTAGAAAGGTTAACTGTTATGACTAAGGAACTCGATTTTGAGGCAATTAAAAACGCTGCCGAGTCTCACCGTGCTGATATGACTCGCTTCCTGCGCGCTATGATCTCCCATCCCTCTGAGTCCTGCGAGGAGGGCGAGGTTGTCGCCTGCATCAAGGCCGAGATGGAGAACCTTGGCTATGACGAGGTCAAGGTCGACGGCCTGGGCAACGTCATGGGCTTTATGGGCGAGGGCGACAAGATCATCGCCATCGACTCCCACATCGACACCGTCGGCATCGGCAACATCGAGAACTGGGATGCCGATCCCTATGAGGGCTACGAGACCGACGAGATCATCTACGGCCGCGGCGGCTCCGACCAGGAGGGCGGCATGGCTTCTGCTACCTATGCTGCCAAGATGATGAAGGACATGGGCCTCATCCCCGAGGGCTACAAGATCATGGTCGTCGGCACCGTCCAGGAAGAGGACTGCGACGGCATGTGCTGGCAGTACATCTACAACAAGGACGGCATTAAGCCCGAGTTCGTCATTTCCACCGAGCCCACCGACGGCGGCATCTATCGCGGTCACCGCGGCCGCATGGAGATCCGCGTCGACGTTCACGGCACCTCCTGCCACGGCTCCGCTCCCGACCGCGGCGACAACGCCATCTACAAGATGGCCGACATCATCGCCGACGTCCGTGCCCTCAACAACAACGGCTGCGACGAGTCGACCGACATCAAGGGTCTCGTCAAGATGCTCGACCCCAAGTACAACCCCGAGCACTTCGAGGACGCCCGCTTCCTGGGCCGCGGCACCTGCACCGTCAGCCAGATCTTCTACACCAGCCCCAGCCGCTGCGCTGTCGCTGACTCCTGCGCCATCTCCATCGACCGTCGCATGACCGCCGGCGAGACCTGGGAGTCCTGCCTGGACGAGATCCGTAACCTGCCGGCCGCCAAGAAGTACGGCGACGACGTGAAGGTCTCCATGTACATGTACGACCGTCCGTCCTGGACCGGTGAGGTCTACGAGACCGAGGCTTACTTCCCCACGTGGATCAACAAGGAGACTGCTCCGCACGTCAAGGCCCTCGTCGACGCTCACAAGGCCATGTTTGGTGACGAGCGCATCGGCTGCGAGCCCAGCATGGACAAGCGCACCGGTCGTCCGCTGTGCGACAAGTGGACCTTCTCCACGAACTGCGTTTCCATCCAGGGCCGCTATGGCATCCCCTGCGTCGGCTTTGGCCCGGGTGCCGAGTCTCAGGCTCACGCTCCCAACGAGGTCACCTACAAGGACGACCTGGTCACCGCTGCCGCCATGTACGTGGCTGCCCTGAACCTCTACGATCCGAGCCAGGCCGATGGCGACGCCACCGTGTTTCGCGCCGGTCTGACCAACAACAAGATCGACTAGTCCCATTCCTCGATTTTGTTGAGCCGGGGGCCGCTCGCGTCCCCGGCACCCCCTGTCGACTTGGGGCCCGCGGTCGTTATCTCCCATGCTTCCTCGACGGTAGCGGGTCCTTGTCATAGCGCTCTGCATGTTCTAGCCACACGCGCATGCCGGAGCGCATCTACTCATTGCGATCGTTTCATCTTTAGAAAGGACATTTCCATGGACGCCAAGTTTACCGAGCTCGTCGAGCAGCTGAACGGCCTCGATTTTAAGGGTATGTACGGCAGCGACTTCCTGCACACCTGGGATAAGACCACCGATGAGCTCAAGGCGCTCTACATCGTCGCCGACGCCCTGCGCCAGCTGCGCGAGAACAACGTCTCTCCCAAGATCTTCGACTCGGGTCTGGCCGTCTCCCTATTCCGCGACAACTCCACCCGTACGCGTTTCTCCTTCTCTAAGGCCGCCAACCTGCTCGGCCTTGAGCTGCAGGACCTGGACGAGAAGAAGTCCCAGATCGCTCACGGCGAGACCGTCCGCGAGACCGCTACCATGATCTCCTTCATGGCCGACGTCATCGGCATCCGCGACGACATGTACATCGGCAAGGGCGACGCCTACATGGCCGAGGTCTCCGAGTCTGTCCAGCAGGCTTACGAGGACGGCGTTCTGGATCACCGTCCCACGCTCATCTCCCTGCAGTCCGACTCCGATCATCCCACGCAGTCCTCTGCCGACATGCTCTACCTCATCAACGAGTTTGGCGGCCTTGAGAACCTCAAGGGCAAGAAGGTTGCCGTCACCTGGGCCTATTCGCCCTCTTACGGCAAGCCGCTGTCCTGCCCGCAGTCGCTGATCAGCCTGCTGCCCCGCTTTGGCATGGACGTCACCCTGGCCCACCCCGAGGGCTACGACCTCATGCCCGAGGTCGTTGAGCGCGCCCGCGGCTATGCCGCCGAGTCCGGCACCACCTTTAAGCAGGTCAACACCATGGCCGAGGCCTTCGAGGGCGCCGACATCGTGATCCCCAAGAGCTGGGCTCCGTTTGCCGCCATGGAGAAGCGTACCAACCTGTACGCCGAGGGCGACGACGCCGGCATCGCTGCGCTCGAGAAGGAGCTGCTCGCCCAGAACGCCACCCATCAGGACTGGTGCTCCACGACCGCGCTCATGGAGAAGACTGCCAACGGCCAGGACACCATCTTTATGCACCCGCTGCCCGCCGACATCTCCGGTGTCTCTTGCGAGCACGGCGAGGTCAACGCCGACGTCTTCGACATGCACCGTGTGGGCATGTACAAGGAGGCCAGCTACAAGCCGTACGCCATCGCAGCCATGATGTTCCTGCAGAAGGTTGCCGATCCCGCCGCTGCCCTCAAGGCCCTCGACGAGCGCAACACCGCCCGCTGGTTCCAGGCCTAAAGCTGGGCTGAGGTAAACCATGTAAAGGGGGCGCTCTGCCAACCGGCGGGGTGCCCCCTTTTTGCATCGCGGGCGTGTAGGATAAGCGCTTTCGATGTAGGTGCCCCGCGGCGCGAGTTATGGGTACGATGGTTTCAGGGGAGGTATCGCCATGAAACTTGGCTGCGTGATTATGGCCTCGGGCGAGGGTAAGCGGTTTGGCTCTAACAAGATGCTTGCCGATATCTATGGCGAGCCGCTGATTGCCCGGACCATCGATTCGGTTCCCCGGGGCTTTGACGTCGTGGTTTCGACGCGTTGGCCCGAGGTTGCCCAGATTTGCGAGGACAAGCATTGCCAGTGCGTGCTGCACGATGGCGAGCTGCGCAGCGAAAGCGTCCGTGCGGGCCTTTCGTGGGGAGTCGAACGCAACTGGAAAGGTTGCCTCTTTTTGCCGGGCGACCAGCCGCTTGTGAGCGCGGATTCTTTTGAGGCTATGGTTCGTGCATTTGACGAGCGTGGTCGCAAGCATCCGGTGCGTCTTGCGTGCAACGGTGAGCCTTCGAGCCCGGTGCTCTTTCCGGCGGAACTGTTCGATGCACTTATGTGTCTTGAGGGCAAGGACGGCGGCGGTTCGATCCTCAAGGACCGTATTGACGTGGTGCTGGTCGAGGCGCGTGCCTACGAGCTGTGGGACGTCGATACCGCCAAGGGACAGCGACGCATAGCGGAGCATATCGCCGCCTGCTCGTATTTTGATCGCGTGGCCAACTGCATCAATCAATAAGGAGCAATTATGATCATCATCAAAAACGGCGCGCTCGTGACGCCACAGGGGCTTCGCCGTGCCGATCTTGCCATGGATGGCGATAAGATCGTGCGGATCGCCGCGGCGATTGAGCCGGCTGAGGGCGATACCGTCGAGGATGCCGCGGGCTGCTGGGTGTTTCCCGGCTTCATCGACGGCCACACGCACATGCAGTGCTGGACCGGCATGGATTGGACGGCCGATAGCTTTGAGACCGGCACGCGCGCGGCCGCCTGCGGCGGCACGACGACCATCGTGGACTACGCGACGGCCGATCGCGGCGTGACCATGCCCGATGCCTTGGCCGAGTGGCATCGCCGCGCCGACGGAACCTGCACGGCCAACTACGCCTTTCATATGGCACTCGCCGAGTGGAACGAGCGCAACCGCGCCGATCTCTCGGCCATGCGCGAGGCGGGCGTGTCGTCGTTCAAGACCTACTTTGCCTACGATCATTTGCGCCTGGACGATGCCGAGACGCTCGAGGTGCTCGAGGAGCTCAAGTATATTGGCGGCATACTGTGCGTGCATTGCGAGAACGGCACGCTGGTGAATGAGCTGCAGAAGCGCGTATTTGAGCAGGGTATCCACGGGCCCGAGGGCCATGCGCTCAGCCGTCCGGATGTGTGCGAGGCCGAGGCAGTGAGCCGTCTGCTATATCTGGCGCACCTGGCCGGCGACGCACCGGTCAACGTGGTGCACCTTTCGACCAAGCTGGGGCTCGAGGCCATCCGTGCCGCCAAGGCGCGCGGGCAGAAGAATATCTATGTCGAGACCTGCCCTCAGTATCTGATGCTCGACGATACTTGCTACTTGGAGCAGGGCGAGGACGGCTTTGCGGGTGCCAAATATGTGATGAGCCCGCCGCTGCGCCATGCCGGCGACCGTGCGGCACTGCGCGAGGCACTTGTGGCAGGCGAGATCGATACGATTGCGACCGACCACTGCAGCTTTAACCTACACGGGCAAAAGGACCGCGGACGCGACGACTTCCGCGCGATTCCCAACGGCGGGCCCGGTGTGGAGCATCGCCCCGTCGCGATCGCTACGAGCTTTGAGGGACAGCTGGGCCCCGAGGATCTGTGCCGCTTGATGAGCGAGAACCCGGCGCGCGTCTTTGGCATGTATCCGCGCAAGGGATGTCTTGCCGAGGGCTCCGATGCCGATGTGTGCGTGTGGGATCCCAAGGCGCGCTGGACCATTAGCGCTGCGACGCAGCATCAGGCTGTGGACTACACGCCGCTCGAGGGCTTTGAGGCACATGGCCGCGCCAAGGCCGTCTTCGTCAACGGCGTGCTGGCCGCGTGCGATGGCGAGCCCACCGGAGCCCAACCCGGCCGCTACGTCCCCCGCTAACAAGAAGGGCGCCGGATTCCCTTCGCAGTTGCGGTGAAATAGTTCCTGTTTAGCCGCCAAATAGGCCGTTTCAGGAACTATTCCACCGCAACTTATAGGTCTGCTGGGGCAGCGCCGGCTATTTGAGGCCGGTGGCGACGATGGGGCGGCTGAGGGCGGCTTCGAAGCGATCTGCCATTGTTGGGTCGGCAAGTGTGTCGACTTGGTTGAGCATGATGCGGGCATTGTTGAGGTTCAGCATCCGCAGTTCGGCATTGAGCACCATGGCGACGCGCTCGGGCGTGGCGATATCGGTGAGCTCGCAGCCGCAACGCTCGCAAAAGAGCTCGGGGCGGTGGACGGCTTCGTTGATGGGCTTGCCCAAGCCTGAGGCGCCGACGATCCAGATGACGTTGGCAGTGCCGGCAGGAATAACCGGCTCCCAGGCGGCGTGGGCCTTGAGTGGGAGTCGCTTGCTGCCATCTGCCTCGGCCAACACATAGTCAAAGCGCTGCGCCAGCTCGTCGAGCGGCTCGGCAGGGGAGGAGAGCTTACCTGTCTCGGGGTCCAAGACGCCTGCTTGGCAGATGCTTCCCCGCACAAGCCCCGAGCAGGCCTCGCAGGTGCAGCCTGGGGCGTGCAAGGCACCTGGCTTCCAGGGCGCGGCGTCCAGACGACGGCTCGACCCGTCCCATGGCTGTCTCTTATACACATCTGACGCTGCCGACGACTCCTTACGTGTAG
>USHF01000012.1 GCA_900554465.1 uncultured Collinsella sp. | reverse complement strand
CGCCGCTCGTCGATCGACGTGCGTATGCCCCCCTCCGTCTCGAGCACGCGGTTCTCGTTGAACCCTGCGCGTACGAAGTGCCCGTCGATATTGCACGTGATCACGAAGGTGTCAGCGTGCTCTGTAAGACGCCGCAGCTCGTTCATGAGCGGGCTGGGCTCATATTCGAGATATTCCTTTTGATGAAACCGCTCGGCCCATCGGCGTCGCACGCTGGCATCCGGGGAGGCAAGCCCCTGCAGTATGCAGCCGATGCCGTCTGCCTGGGCGAGGTCCCCGTACGCCTCTTGGAAATGAGCATCGGCGCAGAAAAGGTTGAGCCCCTCCGCCATGTCGAGTCCGTTGCTAGCGCCGATGATGACAAGATCCGCTTCGGCTAGCGCCCTGCCTATGCGAACTGCTTTCGCCGTCTCCATGCGCTACCTCCCCAGCGTCTTGCGCACGTCGGCAAGCACGTCGGCGATGTCGGCGCGAACGGCGAGCCCCCGATCCTCGATCGCGCGGGGGAGAAACTGCGTCTTGTTGTTTACGGCGATGTAGCTGGCCTGCGGTAACTGCGCCGTGAGGGCCCAGAACGGCTCCTGGATAAACGCGGGCGTCATGCGGCCCACACCCAGCTCGAGGAAGAGGATCCTCTGCCGTGCGTGCGCGTCGAGCCAGTCGGACACCTTGCGGTACTGCTCCTCGTAGAGTTCGCCCTGCAGGAAGTTGCCGTAGCCGCGAACCCAGGGGAACGCCTCTGCCCCGCAGTGCGGGCAGCGCGGCACGAGCTCTGTCGGAACCTCAAGGCCGTCTCCCATGGCCTCTACCATGTTGGAGACCGGCTCGACCGCATCCCACACCGCGTCGGTGCAACAGCGGGAGCACTGAAAGAAGCGGTGGTCGCCTTGGATCTCTGCCACTTTCTCCCAGGGATAGAGCTTCACAAACTGCGTGTCCTGGTTGGTGGTGAGCATGAAGAAATCCTTCTCGGCGAGAATGGCGTCGAGGTCCCTGTAGGGCTTGCGCAGCGGGGCGTTGAGCGTGGTGTCGAGGAAGGTGGCGAGGTATCCCCAGCGCGCCTCGGCGGTGGGCCAGCGGTAGAACGACCCCTCGAAAGCGCCCTTGAAACCGTAACGCTCGGCGAATTTGCCGAAATGCTTGCGATAGGTCGCGTTGTCCTCGTAGTAGAAGTCGCCGCCGCCCGCCGCGGAGAGCCCGGAGGCCCCGCCCGCCAGCACGCAATCGGCTTCCTCGATCATGCGGGCGAAGTCCTCGATTTGCTGGTCGTAGGGCTCGGGCTCGCGGTCACTCAGCTCATAGGGCGTGCCGCCGCTGCGGTAGGCGGCCTGAAGGGAAAACGATTGGTTGGTGAGCTCGATAACGAGCTGCTCGTACAGGGTCACTGGATACCTTCTTTCAGCTATTATAAACACGTGTCTATAAAAAGTATCCATGTCGATTTGCTTAAGAGCAATGAACAGCTTCGGCCTGCTGTCGATAAACGAGCGTTTGCCGGGCATTGTCGAGCGTTGCAATTGGAGGGGTAATGGAAGCGGGGAAGATCGATCGTCGCCGACGCTATACACTCTCGGTCATACGGGAGGCGTTCTTCGCGCTGCTGGCCGAGGTCGGCTTCGCGAAGATGACGGTAGCGGATATCTGCCGCCGCGCCGATATCAACCGTGGCACGTTCTATCTGCACTACGAGGACAAGTTCGCCCTGCTCGACGCGCTTATCGACGAGGCCTTGGCGGCGGTGCCGCCGCTCGAGGGAACGGAGGCGGGTGCCCTCTGCCAGCGTCCGCCGGCAAACGATGACTATTATCTGCTCTACTCGGATGACGACGCGTACGCCCGGGTGGCACAGCGCGTCGTCGAGCGCGGCGCCGAGCAGATGGTTCCCTCGATCATGGAGGAGACCGGGCTTTCGTGCGAGGACGCCTATCTGATCTTCGTCCACAACGTCCAGGGAAATCTCGCGGTCAACCGCCTGCTCGGTTGGAGGCGAGGGCCCGAGTTCGCCCACGCCCAGGAACTGCTCAGCGCCTATTCCGAAGGGGGCATGCGGGCGGTATCGGCCCCTTGCAGATTAATCGCGAATTAGAACATGATGGCGTCGTCGGCCGTGAAGGCATCGAGGGATCCCTGCTTGACCTGAATGCAGACGTATGTGATCCCCGAGTCGGACGCGGCGCGGAACTGACGATGCGCAGCGGGGGAAATGCGCAGCCAGTCGCCGGCCGCAAGCTCGATATCCTCATCGTCGATCGTGACCGAGCCTGCGCCCTCGAGCACGCCATAGATCTCCTCGTTTTCCTTGTGTGCATGGACGAACGGAACGCCAGCGCCGGCGGGAAGACTGTTGATACTCACCTCTGCCCCGGTAAGCCCGAGCACCTCGTGCAGCTCAACGCGGCTCTCATTGCCGATGTGGGTCTTTGCATAATTAGCCATAATGGTTCCTCTCTTGGGGTTGATTTACCTTGCAGGCATCTCCTGCGTGAGATATATTCAACGCGAAAGCGCATGCAAATACGAGTACGCACATATTTGTAACTGCGTGCCTTTTTGTGAAACCGGTATGGTCAAGGAGGTTGGGTCTCCCATGATGGCGAAAGAGGAGCTTCCGGAGTGTCCGGTCGCAACGGCGGTAGCGCTCATTGGCGGCAAGTGGAAACTGCTCATTATTCGTAATTTACGCGTACGCCCTTGGCGTTTCAACGAGTTGCGCCGCAACCTGGAGGGGATCTCTCAGAAGGTGCTTACCGACAGCCTGCGGCAGATGGAGGATGATGGGCTGGTCTTTCGCCATGACTATGGCGAGAATCCTCCCCGCGTTGAGTATGGCCTTACCGAGCTCGGCCGCCAGATGATGCCCATCATGGACTCGCTCGCAGACTTCGGCGCTTATTACAAGACGATTGTTTCGTAGCGGACACATCGCTTGGGGGGGCGGAGAACCGCTACGAGGGTGCTAACGAAAACCTGTCCCGAATCATCGTGCGCCTGCGGCATGAAGAAGGGAGATTCTTATGAAAATCGTTGTATTGAGTGGTAGCCCGCGCAAGGGCGCCAATACCGACACCATGGTTGAGGCGTTTGCCGAGACCGCGCGCGAGAGCGGCAATACGGTCGAGGTCGTCCGCGTTGCCAGCAAGAAAATCGCTGGTTGCCTGGGGTGTCAGTATTGCTTCGCCCACGAGGGCACTTGCGTGCAGAAGGATGACATGGTCAACGTGATCGAGTCGCTGAAAGACGCAGATATGGTCGTCTTTGCCTCGCCTATCTACTGGTTCGATATCACCGCGCAGGAGAAGGCTGTCATCGACCGCCTGTACGCCTTCGGTGCTACGGGCTTCCCGTTCACCAAGACGGCCCTTTTGCTCGATAGCCACAGCGAGGGCGTCTATGATGCGGCGATCGCCATGTACAAGTCCACGTGCGCATACTGCAAGTGGGAGGACCAGGGCATTGTCACCATCAGCGGTATGACCGAGCGCGACAGCATGGCCTCCTCGCCCAAGCTGGAAGAGGTGCGAGAGCTCGCTCGCAAGCTCGCCTAAGGGCAAGAAGAGCGCATGGCAATCGGTGTTGGTGGAAATGCTTGCTGTCCTTACCGAGAGATAGGGGCGCATTCCCTCAAGTGCCGTATAGAACAATTTTTAAACGCAGAAAAATAACTGAAAACAAATTAATTCGCGTTAAAATATTGTCAAACAGAAGTTCATGAGGGAAGGTTGCGCATGCGTCGCAAGGCAGACGAGCTCCTTAGGGAATGGCGAGACAGAGCCGATAGAAAACCTTTGCTGGTCAAAGGCGTGCGCCAGTGTGGCAAGACCTATTTGCTCAGAACGTACGCCCAGGGTCTTTTCGAATCGGTTGTCTACGTTAATCTTGAGAACGACCGGTCGGCGCGAGCGGATTTTTCGGGCGGTCTTGACCCTCATTCGATTGTACGCGCGATCGAGGCTCGTACGGGACAGCGTATCGTGCCTGGCAAAACCTTACTGTTCATTGATGAGATCCAGGCATGCGAGGAAGCGCTCACTTCCCTTAAATACTTTTGCGAAGATGCTCCCGAGTATTACGTTGCGGCTGCTGGGTCGCTTCTTGGGGTTGCCATTAACCATCAGTCGTATTCGTTCCCCGTTGGAAAGACCGACTTGATTGAGATGACTCCACTCGATTTCGAGGAGTTTCTCTGGGCGATGGGGCACGATCAGCTGGTCGACGAGATACGCTCGTCATTCGAGTTAATGGGTCCTCTCGCGCCAAGCCTTCATGAAAAGGCGCTTGGGCTCTATCGACAGTATCTTGTTGTTGGCGGAATGCCCGAGGCGGTCCAAACGTATATCGATGATCAGTCAATCATTGATGTGGCCGAAAAGCATCGGATTATTCTCGACGGATACTCCGCCGACACTAATAAATATGCTGATGAGCGCTTGAGCGCAAAGACGCGTGCGTGCTTCGATTCCATTCCACAGCAGCTTGCCAAAGAGAATCGTAAATTTCAATACAAGGTAGTGCGAGCGGGGGGCAATGCGTCTCTCTTTGGAGATGCTCTCGACTGGCTTGTATTGTCGGGTACGGTGGCGCGCTGCAGCCTAGTTGGGAAGATCGAAAGCCCTTTAGAGGCCTTCGTTAACCCTTCTGCTTTTAAAATCTATCAGGCGGATACAGGGCTGCTCGTCTCCAAGGCCGGTGCTCAACGCGCCGATATTCTTGCCGGCATCGGCGGCACATTCATGGGTGCACTTACCGAAAACTACGTCGCCCAACAGCTTTCAGCCATGGGCTATCCGCTGCATTATTGGGCGCGAGATAATCGTGCGGAAATCGACTTTGTAGTAGAGAAGCAGGGATGCTTGTCTGCGGTTGAAGTCAAGGCGGGAGAGAACACAAGATCTCGAAGCCTGTCCTCACTTAAAAAGACCCATCCGGGCGTGCGCCTTATCAGGCTATCGACTAAGCCCTTTGGAATGAATGATGGGCTTATGTCTGTTCCACTTTATGCGGCATTTTGTCTATAGGGATGATACTGCTGTAATGCATGGGGCCCAGGGCACAGCGTTTACTGCGTTCCGGGCCCCGCTGCTTTGTAAAACCATGACGGTTTAGTCACCGTTGTTTTAGTCAAACAAACTCGGCATGTCGTTTTCCTTCATGAGGGCACCGGCAGAGGGCAGGCTCTGCGCGGTGAACTTCTCGGCCGAGACGCCGGCGCCAAGGATCTCTTCGGTTGTGCCGACGGTGGTGACCGAGCGGCCCTTCTTGGCCGTAAAGGCCTGGACGCCCTGCGTGTTGGTGGTCGTCTTGGTCTTGAGCAGCGACGTGTTGAAGTTCATCAGGCGGTAGTCGCTCGAGACCAGCGCGATGTCGCGATCTTCCTTGAGCACCTGGGCATACAGCAGCTTGCTGCCACCATAGATGGCGTTCTTGAGGCGCTTGCGGTTGGTTTTGGTAGCATATCCGGAAAGTGCGACGCGCACCACGCGGCCGTTCTCAAAGACAAACAGCACGTCGGCCTTGTAGTCCTCGGGGTCGATGACCCAGATGACGCTCTCGTCGGGTTCCATCTCAAGATCGGTCGGTAGGTACGAGCCCAGCTGGGCCGACTTGGTGTCCTCAAACGCCGCAACCTTGCACTTGTACACCTGGCTCTTGTTGGTAAAGACCAGCAGCTCGTGGGTGTTGGAGGACGGGAACTCGATAAAGGGTTTGTCGCCGTCCTTGTACTTGAGCGTGGTCGCCTTCTTGAGCACGCGGTCCGTCATCTTCTTGAGGTAGCCATCGCGCGAGAGCATGATCGTAACCGGGTACTCCTCGACCTCGGGCTCCAAGCTTACCTCGATAACCTCATGGGGCTCGATCCTGCCCGTGCGGCGCGGCATCACGTACTTCTTGTTGACCGCGGCCAGCTCGTCGCTGATGACCTTCTTGATGTTCTCTTCGCTCGAAAGGATCTCCTCAAGCTCGGCAATCTCACCCTCGAGCTTAGCGATGTCCTTGGTGCGGTTGAGGATGTACTCCTCGTTGATGTTGCGGAGCTTGAGCTCGGCGACAAACTCGGCCTGGGTCTCGTCGATGTCGAAACCCTTCATAAGGTTGGGCACGACCTCGGCTTCGAGCTTGGTGCCGCGGATGATGGCGATGGCCTTGTCGATATCGAGCAAGATCGCCTCGAGGCCGTGCAGCAGGTGCAGGCGCTCGGACTTTTTGCCCAGGTCAAAGTTAATGCGGCGACGCGTGGACTCAATACGCCACTTGACCCACTCGTGCAGAATCTGGCGCACGCCCATAACACGGGGATAGCCGTCGACGAGCACGTTGAAGTTGCACGAGAACGAATCCTGCAGCGTGGTCGAGCGATAGAGCTTGGCCATGAGCTTGTCGGGGTCGACACCGCGCTTAAGGTCGATGGCGATACGCAGACCCGAAAGGTCGGTTTCATCGCGGATGTCAGCGATCTCTTTGACCTTGCCCTCCTTGGAGAGCTTGACGATGCGCTCGATGATGACATCGGTCTTGGTGGTGTAGGGAATCTCGTACACCTCGATGATGCGCTCTTCGGGAATCCAGCGCCAGCGGGAGCGAATCTGGAAGCTGCCAAGACCGGTCTCGATGATCTTCTCCATCTCCTCGCGGCGGTAGATAATCTCGCCGCCGGTCGAGAAATCGGGCATGGGCATGTACTCGAGCAGGTCGCAGTCGGGGTCCTTCAGGTAGTGCATCGTGGCGGTGCAGACCTCGTTGAGGTTGAAACCGCAGATGTCGGACGCCATAGCGACGCCGATGCCCTTGTTGGCCGAGACGAGGATGTTGGGGAACGTGGTGGGCAGCAGGCGCGGCTCCTTCATGGCGCCGTCGTAGCTGTCGACGAAGTCGACCGGGTCCTTGTCGATGTCCTTGAAGATCTCGGCGCTGATGGGGGAGAGCTTGGCCTCGGTATAACGAGAGGCGGCGTAGCTCAGATCGCCCGAATAGTACTTGCCAAAGTTGCCCTTCGACTCCACGAAGGGGGCAAGCAGCGCTTCGTTGCCCGTCGCCAGGCGCACCATCGTTTCGTAGATCGCGGCATCGCCGTGCGGGTTGAGCTTCATGGTCTGGCCCACGATGTTGGCGCTCTTCTGGCGCTCGCCCTTGAGCAGACCCATCTTGTACATGGTGTAGAGCAGCTTGCGATGCGAGGGCTTAAAGCCATCAATCTCGGGGAATGCGCGCGAGACGTTGACGCTCATGGCGTAGGGCATGTAGTTGACCTCGAGCGTCTGCGTGATCGGCTGGTCGGTGACCTCGGAGTGCAGGCCGATGACGTTCTCGGCGTTGACCTGCTTTTTCTTTGGCTGGTTCTTCGTCTTCTTCTTTGCCACGATTTCCTCTTGAACTTCTTATGGGCCGTCGTTATCGATTTGCTGCTATTGCAGGTCCAGCTGGTCCAGGTATTCCTTGCCGTGCTCGGAGATATGGCGCTTGCGGCCCGCCTCGTCGTTGCCCAGCAACAGGTTGAACATGGTTTCCATCTTGGTGACGTCCTCGGGCTCCACCTTGATCAGGCGGCGCGTCTCGGGGTTCATGGTGGTGAGCCACATCATGTCCGGATCGTTCTCACCAAGACCCTTGGAGCGGTTGATGGAGCACTTCTGGTCGCCGATCTCCTTGAGGATGCCGTTCTTCTCGAGCTCGGTGTAGGCAAAGTAGGTCTTCTCTTTGCAGTTGATCTCGTAGAGCGGCGACTCGGCGATATACACGTAGCCCTCGTCGATAAGTGTGGGCACCAGGCGGTAGAGCATGGTGAGCACGAGCGTGCGGATGTGGTAGCCGTCGACGTCGGCGTCCGTACAGATGATGACCTTGTTCCAGTTGAGGTTATCCAGGTCAAAGGCACCAAGGTTCTTGATGCGCTTGTCCTTGATCTCCACGCCGCAGCCCAGCACGCGCATAAGGTCCATGATGATGTCGGACTTAAAGATGCGCGGGTAGTCCTCCTTCAGGCAGTTGAGGATCTTGCCGCGGACGGGCATAACACCCTGGAACTCGGCGTCGCGCGACGTGCGGATGGCGCCTGCTGCCGAGTCGCCCTCTACGATGTAGATCTCGCGGCGGCTCTTGTCCTTGGAGCGGCAGTCGATGAACTTCTGCACGCGGTTGGCCATGTCGGTCTTTTGCTGCAGGTTGGTCTTGATGCTCTGGCGCGTCTTCTCGGCGTTCTCGCGCGAGCGCTTGTTGATGAGCACCTGCTCCATGATTTTATTGGCGGCGTCCTTGTTCTCGATCAGGTAGGTCGAGAGGCGCTCCTTAAAGAATGCCGTCATGGCCTGCTGGATAAAGCGGTTATTGATAGCCTTCTTGGTCTGGTTTTCGTAGGACGTCTGGGTGGAGAAGCAGTTGGTCACCAGTACCAGGCAGTCCTGGACGTCTTGCCACTTAATGCCGGTCTCGTTTTTGTTGTACTTGCCCTGTTGCTTAATATAGGCATCGATGGCGCTGGTCAGAGCGCTGCGCGCGGCCTTCTCGGGCGAGCCGCCGTTCTCGAGCCACGATGAGTTGTGGTAATACTCCTGCATCATGAAGGTGCGCGAGAAGCACATGCACGCGGTGATCTTTACGTTGTAGTCGGGCAGGTCTTCGCGGTCGCGACCGCGGCGGTCGGCCTCGATAAAGAAGGGTTCGGTGAGGTAGTCGGCACCCACCTTCTCGAGCACGTAGTCCTCAATGCCCTTGGGATAGCAAAAGTCCTCTTCGGAGAACTCGCCATCGTCGCCTTCGATGCGCAGGCGGAAGGTTACGTTGGCGTTGACCACGGCCTGGCGGCGCATGGTCTCGCGATACCAGTCGTGGGGAATGCTGATGGAGGTAAAGACCTCAAGATCGGGGCGCCACTTGATGGTGGTGCCGGTGCGGTTCTCGTCGCTGGGCTCAATCTCGAGTGCCTTCTTTTTGGCGCCGACGACCTTGCCCTTCTTAAAGTGCAGAGAGTACTTGTTACCGTCGCGCCAAACCGTGACGTCCATGTACTCGGAGGCGTACTGGGTCGCGCACGAGCCCAGGCCGTTGGTGCCGAGCGAGAAGTCGTAGTCGCCGCCCTGGTTGTTGTTGTACTTGCCGCCGGCGTAGAGCTCGCAAAAGACGAGCTCCCAGTTAAAGCGCTTCTCGGAAGGGTTCCAGTCGAGTGGGCAGCCGCGGCCGTTGTCCTCTACCTGAATGGAGCCATCGCGAAAGGCGGTAAGGATGATGAGCTTGCCGTAGCCCTGGCGCGCCTCGTCAACGGCGTTGGACAGGATCTCGAAGGCGGCATGTGCGCAGCCGTCGAGCCCGTCCGAGCCAAAGATGACGGCGGGGCGCAGGCGTACGCGCTCCTCGTCCTTGAGCTGACGAATACTGTCGTTACCATAGTTTGCGGTGTTTTTTGCCATACTCGCTCTCTCGGTGCTCCTTTGCTGCGTTTAAGTCATATAGATAGTCAAGGTAGCATAGCCCAGCCCACAGACGATTCCACCCAACACGAAATCCATCGAACAATCGTTCGATTAGATAATGGATGCTTGGGATGCGGGTGGGGTCTGTCCTATTCAAACATCTGCGGCAGGTCGATGAAGACGGTTCGATCGCTTTCGTCAGCTTCGAAGCCCGAACGGGAGAAGAATCCGTAGCGATGGCACTTGAGCCCCGTTGCCTCGACTTGGGTGATTTCCTCGTCGACCATTTTTTGCGTGACGGGGGATTTGCGGAACTTTGCTTCGTAGAATGCGTAGCCCTCGGGGTCTTGCGTTACCACATCGAATTCGCCGCTCGTTTTGTTTGCGGGATCGTCGTACCAGTACTTGCCTATGGCATCGAAAGCCGGTTCGATCTTGCCAGTCCTATTTTGCCGCACGAGGTATTGACGGCAGATCTCCTCGAACATATGTGGAGTGTAGTTTTCCTCGAAGTCTTGGGAGACGTGACGATCATAGAAGACTTCCGGGTCGAGCAGCTGACGCGCAGAGGCATTGCGGAAGACGTAGCGATAGTAAAAGAGCGAAAGTGGGTCCACCACAAAGTAGCCAGACTTGCGCTTATTCGTAGGGTCGTTGATGGGTGCACGCTTTTGGACGATTTCGAGCGACATGAGCTTGTCGAGTACGTCTGCCATGGCCGGACCGCTCGAGACGTGCGACTGTGCCAGCACGTCCCCCCAACGGGAGTAACCTTGTGCGAGAGCCCCGAAAACTTCGTTGGCGTTGGTCATCTTCGAGATCTCGGCGTTGAGATAGGACGGTACTTCGCTTTCTAAGCGGGCGCCAGGTTCTGTGACGAGCTCGATGATATTGTCGCGTACGCTTTGGGACTGATCGATGAGGCGATTGTAAAAGGGGATGCCGCCAAAAACACTGTAGAGCCGCACCTTGTCTTCGGGCGAGAATGCGGGATAGAATTTCGCGGCGTCAAAGTAGTCCATGGGCTTAAGCTCGAGCGTAAGGTCAATTCGCCCGTAAAGGGGGCTCGCATGCTCGATGAGGGATTTCATGATCTCAACGTAGGATCCGCACAGAACGATGCTTAAGCGTGAATCTTCCCTATGGGCGTCGATTGAAGTCTGAAGGATACTGTCTAAGCCTTTAACCGCATCTCTCAAGTAAGGGTATTCGTCGAGAATGAGTACGATGTTCTTGTCCTTGGCTTGGAAAAACAGAAACTCGATGAGTTCGCGGATGCCCGTGAAAGCGAGCGGCGGAAACCCCAGCGCTTCAGCGGCAAGGGCGGAAAGGCTTTCAAGGTTGTCTGCCTCGGAGGTTTGGCGGCACTCGTAGTAGACCGTTGTGGTGTCTGCCAAATCGGTTAGCGCCTGCTTGATGAGCTCACTTTTGCCGACGCGACGCCTTCCGTAAATGAGAACATTGCGCTGCTCGGGCGCATTGAGTGTTTTCTTAATACGGGCGAGTTCAAGCTCCCTGCCAATGAATTCCACTTACTCGGTTCCTTCCGACTCGGTTTTGTCCGAGTTAATTGTATCGCATGAATAAGTTTATGCTCGAGTTTACTCGGACAAAACCGAGTCGGTTTTGTCCGAGTAAGTTTGAATAGCGAATCGAAATTGTTATGTCCACATGGCGATGGCGGACATGGTTTCCATAATGACAGATATAGTTGACATCTTGTGAAGGATGCAATATATTTCTGTCATGTTGCAACGGATATCCGTCCATTACTACGAAAGGAACTCCATGCCGGGCAAAAAGAACCTACGCATGAAGGCGGCACGCGCGGCGGCTGGCCTTTCGCAAGCTGACTTAGCCCAAGCCGTGGGCGTTACGCGCCAAACCATCGGCCTTATCGAGGCGGGCGGCTACAACCCCACGCTCAATTTGTGCGTGGCAATCTGTAAGGCGCTGCGCGTTACGTTGAACGACTTGTTTTGGGAAGACGAAACCGACGCCGACCCTAATGCTCTTTAGGAGTTCACTATGAAATATGAAGATCTGAAAATCGTGCAAAAGTGGCGTGAATATGCCGGCCCAAAGGATGAACGCCTGGAGGCTGAGAACGCGAAGATCTACAAGATTGGCTTCGTGCTGCTTTCGTTTGGCATGTTGATGATCTTTTTCTACCAGTTTATAGCTCGACAGGTTGCGTGGGTTCACAGCGACGCTAGTGAAATGCCGCATGGCTTTGCAACGCCGTTCGAGGCAGCCATGTATTTGTGGCTCGTTCTCGTGATGTTGATTTGCGCAGGACTGCAAACGCGGAAGGGCTATGTCGATACCAATCGTTTTGGGCAAACCGAGCATCTTCCTGTTGGATATTTCCTGCTTGTCAGCGGTCTTAGCGGCGCCGCGTTCGCGCTTGTTATTGCCGCAATGCGCTGTGTCGCTGAGGCGCAGATCGTATCGCTCGAAAGCGTCTTTTGGTTGGCGAACCTGGCCACGGGCGTGTTCTGCGGTGCGACGATTTTCGCGGCCACGTTTGCTGTCCTGTGCGCAACGTTTTTCACGGCGAAAAGACGCCGTGCCAAGCTCGAGGCAGAACTCGACTCCTCAGACGACATTTAATGTGCAATGGGCTGGCTCTGGGTATCCAGAACCAGCCCATTTTGATGTTCAATGAGCCGAGTCGACGTCTCTCACAAAAGTAACTAGGAGCTAGCGAGTCCTATCCGAATTGTCCTCATTGGCGGTGTCTTTTTCGACCGCCGTGCGGCGGGCGCTGTAGGCGACGAGGCCGGAGCCTGCCGCGGCGAGTGCTGCAGCGGCTGCCGTAAGGGGGACGTTGCTGTCTTTGCGAGAAGGTGCCCCGTGGCGGTAGTGCCGTTCAAGGGCCAAAATGTCCAATTAAGGCGAGCGAAGTGCCGGGTTCCGGAACGCGTTCGATGCGCTTGGCAGCCCGGTCGCTAACGCAACATGTGCGCGACCAGCTCGGCGCGTGTGCCGATGCCAAGCTTTGCGTATACGCCGGATAGGCGGTTTTTGACGGTGCCCGGCGATACTCCCATATGGCGTGCGATTTCAGCGTTGGTCCATCCGCGGCAGGCGAGCATGGCCATGGTGAACTCTGTGGTCGTTAAATCGTCGGCAACGTCCTCGCCCGAATCGGGGTTGTGGATGCGCCGCCAGCCGTAGCTGAAGCGGTACGTGATCTCGATGATGCGTGCGAAGTCGTCAGGGTATTGCGTTTTTAGGCATGCCTCGATGAGCCCCTGCAAAAGGCCGTGGTGCTCGCCAATGAGCTCGATAAGGCCGTCGGGGCGCGCAATGTCCCAAGCGGCTCCAAAATGCGCTTTTGCGGCGTCGATGTCCTTGAGGCTCATGCATGCCATGGAAGCTGCCAGGTGCAGGAACAGTTCAGAGATGGGATAGCTTCCCTGTTTCATAATTAGGGCGTTTTCCGCCATGCCCAGGCTGCGGCCGTATTCGCCGCGCAGATACAAGGCGTGCGCCATCACGTAGCTGGCGAACAGTCGCAGGCCTTCGGGTAGGTGCGCCGCAAGTGGATAAAACTCTTCGGCAGAATACGGGGAAGGCAAGTGCAGCAGGACGCTCGCGGCCGAGGCGAACAGGATATGCGTGGCGTGGACGGCGGGCGATTCCTCGTCGGCCGGCGTATCGAGGATGCCCGCAAGGCACCGGCGGGCGTCGGCGATACGGTTGAGCGACAGACTGGCGTATCCGCAGATAAAGCATGCGGAATAGCGCAGCGCGGGATCGGTGACGTCAAGATAGGGGTGCGCCGTCTTGGCGGCGAGTGCGGCCTGTCCGCGAAAGTACAGCGCTTCTGCCGTGGCGATGGCGCGTGAATCGGGGTCGGAAATGCCTGCAACCGCAGCGTCAATCTGCCCCGGCACAAAGGCGGTGCACATCAACGGCATGGGAACGCATGGGTAGCCATCGCAGTCCATCTTCCATCTCCCAACAGCTGGCAACACTAGCAGCAATTGTACTCTTGTTGCTCGGGACTGGAATTTGTGGGTATCGCCTACGATTGTGCCGAACGTATAAAGGAAGAGTCTATTGGCGATGCTCCCAAGGTGGCTACCGAAGTCTAGCTGACCTTGGGATATAGAAAAACTGCCGCCCCTGCAAAAAGCTCTGTCGCAGCGATGGGAAACGTATCTCGTTCTGCATATAATGAGGTCATATGACGGTGCGTCTGCATACGCGCGGCGCATTTCCATCGAACCGAGAAGGAGCTCTGCATGGATCCCAACAAGCGTCCCGACGACATGGTGCGTATCACCACTCCCGAACTTGCCCAGGTGTTCATCGATGAGCAGGTCGCTGCAATCCGCGAGCAGATCGGCGACAAGAAGGTCCTGCTGGCTCTTTCCGGCGGCGTCGACAGTTCGGTTGTCGCGGCCCTGCTCATCAAGGCCATCGGCAAGCAGCTCATTTGCGTGCATGTGAACCACGGCCTGATGCGCAAGGGTGAGAGCGAACAGGTCATCGACGTCTTCAAGAACCAGATGGACGCTAACCTGGTCTATGTGGACGCGACCGATCGCTTCCTGGATAAGCTCGTGGACGTCGAGGAGCCCGAGGCCAAGCGCAAGATCATCGGTGCCGAGTTTATCCGCGTGTTCGAGGAGGAGGCCCGCAAGGTTGGCGACGAGGTCAGTTTCCTCGCCCAGGGCACCATCTATCCCGACATTCTTGAGTCCCAAGACGGCGTGAAGGCTCACCACAACGTGGGCGGTCTGCCCGAGGATCTGCAGTTTGAGCTCTGCGAGCCCGTCAAACTACTGTACAAGGACGAGGTCCGCGTCGTGGGTCGCGAGCTCGGCCTGCCCGAGAACATGGTCGAGCGCCAGCCGTTCCCCGGTCCCGGCCTGGGCGTCCGCTGCCTTGGTGCCATCACCCGCGACCGTCTTGAGGCGCTGCGCGAAGCCGACGCGATCGTGCGCGAGGAGATCGACAAGGCGGGTCTGACCATCTGGCAGTATTTTGCCGTCGTGCCCGACTTCCGCGCCACCGGCGTGCGCGAGGGCAAGCGCGCCTACGATTGGCCCTGTATCATCCGCTGCATCAACACCGTCGATGTCATGACCGCCGAGGTGCCTGAGCTCGACTGGGCGCTGCTCAAGCGCATTACCGCTCGCGTGACCGCCGAGGTCCCCGGTATTTGCCGCGTTTGCTACGACCTCACGCCGAAGCCCGTTGGCACGGTCGAGTGGGAGTAAGCTAACTCAGCTGGTAGGCGACGAGAACTAGCAGATGTGACAAAGGGACAGTCCCTTTGTCACATCCTCGATATTATGTGCGGGATGGTACGCCACGCGGCGTGCCATCCCGTTCGTTATTTTAATGAGCCGAGTGCGCGAGTGGGAAGAGTCACGAGCATGGTCGTTCCGCGCTCCGAGCTCTCTTCGACCTCGATGGAGCCGCCGTGGAGTGCGGCAATCTCCCAGACCAGTGCAAGCCCCAGCCCCACGCCGCCATATGCCCTGCTGCGCGATTTGTCGACGCGAAAGAAGGGCTGAAAGATGCTCGTCTGGTATTGCTCGGGAATGCCCGGTCCCTGGTCGCGCACGCGTAGCAGCACGCGGTCGCCTTCGGCGCAGGCGTTGATTTGCACGGTCGAGTTGGGCGCGCTATAGCGTATGGCGTTTTCGGTCAAGTTGAACAGCAACCGATAGATCAGCGTGTCGCTGCCGATCGTTTGCGCGTCGCCCTCACTTGTAAGCGTGATGTCTTTTTGCTCGGCAAGGGGTGCCAGGTCCGTGAGCACTTCTTCGATCATCGGCGCTAGGTCAATCACATCGTTGCAAGGGACACTGCGCAGCTCGCTCATCTCGAGCAGGGTCTTTGTCATGTGCGTCATTCGCTCGGTCTGCTCCTGCAGCAGCCCGAGCAGGCTCGCTGTATCGGCGTCGACGTCGGGGTGCTCGGCGCAAAACAGCTCAACCTGGGCCTGCATGAGCGCAAGCGGCGTGCGCAGTTCGTGCGCCGCATTGCCCGTAAACTGTCTTTGTGCGGAAAATCCCTCGTCAAGGCGGGTAATCATGTCGTTAAACGACGCGCTGCAGCGCCTGAGTTCAGAGGGCACGTCCTCGCTGATTTTTGTGTCGGCGAGGTTGTCGGGCCGCACGCTCTCGACTTGCGTCGCAAAGAAGCGCAACGGCCGCAGCGCATGTCCGCTCACAAAGTAGGCCAGCACGCCGCCGAGCAGCGTCACCGCCGCAGTTATATACCAGCTCGTCGCGCCAAACGATTCTTGGGCGTCGTTCACGACGATGGTCAGCGCGTCGTCGAGCTCTTTGTTTGTCGGGTCAAATGAGCTGGGCGAGGCCGTCTCCACCTTGCTGTGCGCCGATAGTTCATTGCCGATCGAGTCCATGTAGCGCATGCCGGAGTAGCCAACCAGGCAATTCATAAGTACGCAGGTTGAACATATCAGCAGTGCCGTCATCAACGTGATGCGCCACTGCAGCGACAGCCGCTTCATTTGCCGTCCTCCATAACGTAGCC
>USHF01000011.1 GCA_900554465.1 uncultured Collinsella sp. | reverse complement strand
GCGGGAACTCATCGATGGAGTGCTTGCGGATGAACTTCCCAATCTTGGTGACGCGCGGGTCCTCCCTCATCTTGAACATGGCGCCGGCGATCTCGTTCTGCCCCTTGAGCTCGGCGAGACGCTCGTCGGCGTCCTTGTACATGGAACGGAACTTCCACATGCGGAAGGTGGTCAGGCTACCGTCGGGGCGGGTCTGGCCCACGCGGATCTGGCTGTAGAACGGGTTGCCCTCGCTCTCCAGGCGGATGAGTGCCGCGAGCACCAGGCTGGGAATCGCGATGACCACGAGCACAACACCGCTGAACACGATGTCGAACGCGCGCTTAACGGTGCGGTAGGCTAGGCGCGAGCGATCCCAGTCCATGATGGATTGCATGGCCCTGTAGCGGCCGGTGCCCTCACGTCGGTCCATGGCCTGAGCAATCAGCGCCGCACCCGCTGGCGCATCCGTTTCATATTCTGTTTTATCCGACACGTTCTCTTCCAACACTTCGTCCCCGGGTCGGGGGATCCTCCCTGTTCTGTGTGGCGACCGTCTGCAGCTAGGCGATTGCCTTTTTAAGGTTGCGCATGACGCGCTGCTCGGCCGAAAGCACGGCAAGGCCAACGCGCGTAGTTACGCGTCGGCCGCACAGGTTGAGCTCCAGATAAGCAGTGCTCTTGCGTCTATTAATGGTTTTGATAAGGCCTTCGTGGCCCAGCAGCGGACCTGCCGTCACTACGACTTGGTCGCCGTCTTTTAAGGCCTCGCTCATGGGCACTACGCGGTCTCCCCTATGCGTAAAGCCGCCAATAAGCTGAACCTCTTCTTTTGCCAGCGGCACAAACTGACCGTCCTGGGAAAGCACCCGGGCAAAGTCGTCCATGCGCAGCAGATACTGTTGCACGGTGCGGGGATCTGCCGTATCGCAGATAAGATAACCGGGAAAGAGCGGCTTGGTCGTATTGACCCATTCGCCGTGAACTTTAATCTCGGTTTGAAATTGGGGATAAAAGAGCTCCTGCATGGCGACAGCCGGCACCATGCGCTCAATGCGCTCGCGCATTACGTCTTCGCGACCGTTAATGACCTGAATTACATACCACACAAGCTCCACCCCCTTGCTGTCTTACGTATGGCTCACGTGATTTGGATATGGCTTCGCCAGGGCGCTTGTGCGCGGAGGCGCTCCATATTCAAACCCTGAGCCCAGTCAGACAAGCTCGTGGCTCTGCCCCACCGTGAACGGTATGTATATGTGCAGTTGCTAGAGACGCGGACGTGTATCGCAAAATGACCGCATCCCCAGCTGACTGCGTGCGAGCCAGTAAAGCGGGTACAAAACTGGACCGCACGCAAACAGCTGAAGGACTGCTGTGGTTTGTCATAGCAACTTACTGCACTACATAAAGCGAACTAATAAATAGCCGCAAAAACTAGTACAAAACGTGCATGGCAATCGATATTGGAGCTCGTGGTTTTTCTAACACCGCCGTTACGGCCGGATGCTGATCGACCCTGCGCTTTGTGACTTGCTGAAGCCGTGAGCACAGTTGAACTCATGTAACGTTAGGTATCCTAGCACAAGCTGGTAGCGAAACTGATTAGGGTTGCGTTGGACAACGTATCGTTCATTTGGCGTGCTTAAGGGGGTTGTTTTTTGATGTTGTTCACGTTGGCGCAGGATATTGGGGTGCGAGCGGTAATTAAGGGCGATCCTGAAGCGCAAATGGAACGGCGAGCTGCACTGATAATCACGTTTGTCTAACAAACTATGTACAGACATGGGAAATAAATTGTGCAACTTTTTGTTGGTGTGGGTGGGGTTTGTGGAGCGAGGTATTTTGGCATGAAAAAAGGCCTTCGGAATTCCGAAGGCCTTTGCATTCACGATGGTGGAGACGAGGGGGATCGAACCCCTGACCTCTTGACTGCCAGTCAAGCGCTCTCCCAGCTGAGCTACGCCCCCGTGACGAGGAGATACTATAGGGGAAGTTGGCGCGACGTGCAAGGACTTTTTTGGGTCAGGCTTTAAGTGCCTATTGATATAGGTAAGCGATGGCGGTGCCGGTATGGACTTGGATCGTGGCTGTTGACCTGACGACGTTGCTGATACCCGTATCGGCCAACAGGCCCAAGGGGCTGTGGTCTAACTCCCACTCTAGACCGTGTTCGCTTACCTCAGTTTTGGGAGCAACGGCGATGATGGAGAATGTCTTGCCCTCGGCGCCCTCGATGGTCCACGACTCACCTGCGTGAAGGATGCGGGCGAATACTTTGTCCTCAGCAATCCAGACTGGGGCGTCATCGTAGCCTGCAAGCAAGCCCAGCACGGATAGGGCCATGTCCGGACGGCCGCCGGTGGCGCAGGTCGCAACTACTTCGGCACCCGGCCAGCGGCGTCGGACGGAATCGAGCGCCAGTGCCAGGTCGGTATAGTCCTTGTAGGGGTCGTGGCGCTCAACTTCAAAGTCGGTGGCGGCATCGACCAACGCGCGACCGGCGTCGCTCACCGTGTCGGCGTCACCGACATAGACGTCGCAGCCCAAGCCGGCGCCCAACAGCGCATCGAGTCCGCGGTCCACGGCGACAACGTGATCGCACTCCCCCGCTAAGCGGCGCAACAACTCAGTACTCGCAACTACCGGCGAGCCGCAGACTACTAGTACTTTGCAAGCCACGGCCCTCGCCTAACCTTCATACGCAAGAACGCAATCCAAATCCAGCTCCTCGTAGCTGTCGACAAAGATATCGCAGTTATCGCGCACGTCCTCGCGCTCCATACGGCCGAGCGGGTCATAGATGCCCACGCGCTTAAAGCCAGCGGTGCCAGAGCTCTTTAGGCCAAAGACGGCGTCCTCAAACACCCATGCACGCTCAAACTTATGCCCGTGACGCTCCTCTAGGCGGCGCAGCGCCAGCTCATACACATCGGGGAACTGCTTGGAGCGCCCCGCCTCGCCCGTGGTGGTCACAAGCTCCATGTAGGCATCGAGCCCGGCGCCCGCAAGCGCAGACTTAACCAACTCGGCCGGCGTGGACGTGGCAACGCACATGGCAATGGCCGCCGCCTTCGCCTGCTCCAAAAATACCAGGAGCCCCTCGCGCGGCGGCACCTTGGAGTAGCCATCGATCAGGATGTCGCTCAGCTCGCGATACAGCTCTTCGCCATTCGCGCCAATGTCCCAGGTGTCGTGGTAGGCCTGGCACTCGTCCTCGAGCGACAAATGCTCAAACTGGGCAAAATCGTCGACCGTCACGTCGACTCCGTGGCGGTGCAATAACTCGGGCTGGGCATAGGCCCAAACGGGGGTGCTATTAACCAGCGTGCCGTCGCAATCGAAAATAAAAGCGACATTGGGAGCGGCGGTCTGGAACATAAATGTACCTTTCGATGTCAAATGGTAAACAACCTGCTAAAAACGTTTTACCAAACGTCAAACCAACAATCAAAAAACCCTTATTGGTAAAACTGTCAAGAGTTTTACCATCGCAATTCTGCCAGTGGTCTAAACATGGCGCTCGCCGATTAAACACCGCCGCAAATCCACTTTTCTCCATAAAAGTAACGAACAGGTGTTATCTTAATTTATGCTGAAAGTTCCACCGAGCACGCGAGGTGGAACGAATCATAGAACTATCGCCGTCCCTTCGATTCGTGCAGCCTTGGATCTTTCGCATCTAGTCACCAAGGCAACACGCTGCCGCGTCATGATGGGATCAAACGTGAGCGATACAAAGCTAAAGCCAGCAACTAAAAAGCCCGCCGCCCGCAAGCCGGCTCCGCACGCACCGGAGCTCACCAAGGACGATGTCTATCTGTTTGGCATTGGTACGTGGGAGCGCAGCTGGGAAAAGATGGGCGCGCACCCCGACACACAGAACCGTACGCGCGGCTGGCGCTTTTGCGTTTGGGCGCCCGATGTAAAGAGTGTCCACGTCATTGGCGAATTTAACGACTGGAATGAGGAAGCCAACCCGCTGGTGCCCGTGCATACGAGCGCCATTTGGGAAGGCTTTATTCCTGGTGCTGAGCAGGGCCAGCTCTATAAGTACCTTATCGAGACCAACGAGGGCGAAAAGCTCTACAAGGCCGATCCGTATGCCTTTAAGGCCGAGTGCCCTCCGGGAACAGCGAGCGTGCTGTGGACCATCGACGACTACCAGTGGAACGATGCCGCATGGCTCAAGCGCCGCGCCAGCCATAACCACATGTCGCAGCCGCTTAACATCTACGAGGTGCATATTGGCTCGTGGAAGCGTCACGGCGACGCGCCGCAGGGCGAGCCGGACGAGTACGGCAACTACCCCGGCCCCATGGATCCCTTCCCCGCGCAGCGCGGCGAGTTCTATACCTACGACGACCTGTCGGTGGAGCTCGTGGACTACGTGCGCGACATGGGCTACACGCATATCGAGGTCATGCCGCTTATGGAGCATCCCTTCGATGGCTCCTGGGGCTACCAGACGACCGGTTACTACGCCGCCACGTCGCGCTACGGCAACCCGCAGCAGCTCATGCACTTTATCGATGCGTGCCACGAGGCGGGCATTGGCGTGATCATGGACTGGGTGCCCGGTGGTTTTTGCGCCGACTCCCACGGCCTCGCCACCTTTAACGGCCACATGCTGTTTGAGCACGAGATTCACCCCAACTGGGGCACGCATAAGTTCGATTTCGCCCGTGGCGAGGTCCGCTCCTTCCTGGTCTCCAACGTGCTGTATTGGCTCGAGAACTTCCACGTGGACGGCATTCGCATGGATGGCGTGTCCAGCATGCTGTACCTCAACTTTGGCATTGACGATCCCGGCCAAAAGAAGTTCAACAAGTACGGTACCGAGGAGGACCTGGACGCCAGCGCGTTTATCCGCCAGGTCAACTGCGCCGTTGAAGCACACTACCCCGACGTGATGATGATGGCCGAGGAGTCCACCGCGTGGCCGCTCGTGACCTATCCGCCGCAGGACGGCGGCCTGGGCTTCCACTATAAGTGGGACATGGGCTGGATGAATGACACCCTGCACTACATGCAGACCGATTTTCCGTGGCGCCCCGGCAACCACGGGCTGCTCACGTTCTCCATCATGTACGCCTTTACCGAGAACTTCATTTGCCCGCTGAGCCACGACGAAGTCGTGCACGGCAAGTGCTCGCTGATCGGCCGTATGCCGGGCGACTGGTGGCGCCAGTTTGCCGGCCTGCGCACGCTGGCCTTCTACCAGATGACGCACCCCGGTGCCAAGCTCAACTTTATGGGCAACGAGATCGGTCAGTTTATTGAGTGGCGCTACTACGAGTCCATCCAGTGGTTCCTGACCGAGGAGTACGAGACCCACCGTCATCATCAGGCGTTCATTAAGGCGCTCAATCACCTATACACCGCCGAGCCCGCCCTGTACGAGCGCGGCTACACCGACGACGGCTTTACCTGGATCGATGCGGACAACTCCAAGCAGTCCATCGTGAGCTTTGTGCGTCAGGGCGAGGACATCGACGACGACCTGGTGATCCTGATCAACTTTGATCCGGCGAGCTACGAGAGCTTCCGTGTGGGCGTGCCGCGCGAGGGAGACTGGGAGGTCATCTTTGACTCTGACCGTCCCGAGTTTGGCGGCAGCGGATATGCCGGCGAGGAGCCTTACACCTGCTCGAGCGAGCCCTATCCCTGGAACGGGCAGATGGACTCTATTGAGATTAAGGTTCCCGGCCTGGCTGGCGTGGTGCTTAAGCGCCGCGGTCCCAGCAGCTATAAGCCGCCGGTGGTCGAAGCCCCCAAGGCTGCGCCCAAGAAGCGCACGTCCTCGGTGAAGCCCAAGCTCGCGGCCGCCAAGAAGGCTCCGGCTAAGGCGAAGGCTACGACGACCAAGGCCAAGGCTAAGGCTGACGCAAAGCCCGCTGCTAAAGCTACCGCGGCCAAGAAGCCAGCTGCCAAAAAGGCCGCTACCAAGGCCAAGTCTGCTTCTGTTAAGCCGTCTGCCAAGAAAGCGTAACAAAGGCGTTACCACTGTAATTACCCGCCCCGCGGGGGCGTAGGATACATGTCATAACCGTTCCGGGAGAAACATCCCCGGGGGAAAGGAACGTATGAATAAGATCTTCGACAACAAGCAGGAGTTTACCGAGCTCTATCGCGATGCCGTCATGAGCATCAGCGGCAAGAGCGTCGAGGCCGCCAGCGACCTCGACCGCTTTAACGCCCTGGCCAAGCTCGTGGCCGAGAAGGCGCGCACCGTTGCCACCAAGAGCGACGCCCGCGCGGTGTCCGAGGGCAAGAAACGCGTGTACTACTTCTCGATCGAGTTTTTGATCGGCCGCCTGCTCGACAACTACCTGCTCAACTTTGGCGTGCGCGACATGGTCGCCGAGGCGCTCGACGACATGGGTTTCGACCTTTCCGTCATCGAGAACCAGGAGCCCGATCCGGCTCTGGGCAACGGTGGCCTGGGCCGTCTGGCCGCGTGTTTCCTGGATTCCATGGCAGCCGAGGGCATTGCCGGCTACGGCAACGGCATGCGCTACCGCTACGGCCTGTTTAAGCAGGAGATCGTCAACGGCAGCCAGGTCGAGACCACCGACGAGTGGCTCACTCACGGCTATCCCTGGGAGGTCCGTCGTCAGGACAAGGCCGTGACCATTAAGTTTGGTGGTCGCGTCGAGGGCTTTGAGGAGGACGGCCGTACGTTCTACCGCACAGTGGACACGCAGGACATCCTGGCCGTCCCTTATGACATCCCCGTGGTGGGCTATGCCGGCGAGACTGTCAACAAGCTGCGCGTCTGGGCTGCCGAGCCGGTCGAGGAGCACTTTGACCTGGAGGCCTTCAACCGCGGCGACTACGCCCTGGCCGATGCCGAGCGCGCCGAGGCCGAGGCCATCAGCGCCATCCTCTACCCCAACGACGCCGGCGAGCACGGCCGTCTGCTGCGCCTGAAGCAGGAGTACCTGTTTGTCTCAGCCGGCATCTACAGCCTGCTCGACACCTTTGAGAAGGAGCACGGCGAGAACTGGGAGCTGCTGCCGCAGTTTGTGGCCATCCACACCAACGATACGCACCCCGCCATGTGCGGCCCTGAGCTCATGCGCATCCTCATTGACGAGAAGAAGCTCGAGTGGGATGACGCCTGGAACATCGTGACGCAGGTCGTGAGCTACACCAACCACACCATCCTGCCCGAGGCCCTGGAGAAGTGGCCCATCGGCACGTTCTCCAAGCTCCTCCCCCGCGTGTACCAGATCATCGACGAAATTAGCCGTCGTTGGCACGAGTCGTTCGACACCACGCAGGAGGGCTGGCAGGAGCGTCTGCGCCAGACCGCCATTCTGTGGGACGGCGAGATTCGCATGGCCAACCTGTCCGTGATTTGCAGCCACAGCGTCAACGGCGTGGCAAAGATCCACTCCGACATCATCAAGAACATCGTGCTCAAGGACTTCTATGCCCTGACGCCCGAGAAGTTCAACAACAAGACCAACGGCATTTCGCACCGTCGCTTCTTTGCCGAGGCCAACCCCACCTACGCCAAGCTCGTGACCGAGGCCATTGGCGACGGCTGGCTGAAGGACGCCTTTGAGCTGGAGAAGCTCAAGGAGTTTAAGGACGACACCGAGTTCCTCAAGGCCGTGGGTGCCTCCAAGCGCGCCAACAAGGAGCGCCTGGCCGCCTATGTTAAGGCCGAGACCGGTCTGGTCATTGACCCCAATACCGTCTTCGATGTTCAGGTGAAGCGATTCCACGCCTACAAGCGCCAGCTCATGAACATCATGAAGGTGATGGACATCTACAACCGCCGCATCGCCGATCCCAACTTCCACGTGACGCCGACGACCTTCATCTTTAGCGGCAAGGCCGCCTCGAGCTACACCTTTGCCAAGGAGACCATCCGCCTCATTAACTCCGTTGCCGACGTCATCAACAACGACGCCCGCGTCAACGAGGTCATGAAGGTCTGCTTTATCCCCAACTTCCGCGTGAGCAACGCCCAGCTCATCTACCCCGCCGCCGAGATCTCGGAGCAGATCTCCACGGCCGGCAAGGAGGCCTCGGGCACGTCCAACATGAAGCTCATGATGAACGGCGCCATTACGCTGGGTACCCTCGACGGCGCCAACATCGAGATCGCCGACCTGGCCGGCCGCGAGAACGAGGCCATCTTTGGCCTGACCGCTCCCGAGGTCGAGCAGCTCTGGGCATCCAACAGCTACTTTGCATGGGATACCCTCAACGGCGACCGTGAGCGTCTGGGCCGCGTGATGGACGAGCTCAAGGACAACACGTTTGCGGGTCTTTCGGGCAACTTCGAGAGCATCTACAACGAGCTCATGAACAACAACGACCCCGACCTGGTCATGGCTGACTTCCGTAGCTACGTGGATGCATGGGAGAACCTCACGGGCAGCTACGGCGACCAGGAGACCTGGAACCGCAAGGCCCTGCTCAACACCGCCTCGAGTGGCTGGTTCTCGTCCGACCGCACCATTCGCGAGTATCGCGACGAGATCTGGCACGCATAAAGCGCGCGAGCTCCCTTTGCCGCACGGCATTACTCGACGGGCGTGACAGTGCGCCGCGCCCGTCGCTAATGGGTTAGGAACATCGATGACAGAAGGAGAAATCGATGAGTAAGAAAGAATGCATCGCGATGCTCCTCGCAGGAGGACAGGGCAGCCGATTGGGGGCACTCACCCAAAAGATCGCCAAGCCGGCGGTTAGCTTTGGTGGCAAGTTCCGCATTATCGACTTTTCGCTGTCCAACTGCTCCAACTCGGGCATCGACACGGTGGGCGTTCTGACGCAGTACCGTCCCTACCTGCTGCATGCCTACGTGGGTTCCGGCGAGGCGTGGGATCTGGACAGCCGCGACGGCGGCGTGTCGATCCTGCCGCCGTACGAGACGCAGACCGGCGGCGCCTGGTATGCGGGCACGGCCGACGCCATTACGCAGAACCTCGACTACATCAAGGCCAACGACCCCAAGTACGTCCTGATTCTTTCGGGCGATCACCTGTATCGCATGGACTACCGCAAGATGCTCAAGACGCACATTGAGAACAACGCCGACCTCACGGTGAGCGTTATGCCCGTGCCGTGGGAGGAGGCCAGCCGCTTTGGCATCCTGACCACCGACCCCGAAGACGGCCGCATCACCAAGTTCACCGAGAAGCCCGAGAAGCCCGATTCGAACCTCGCGTCCATGGGCATCTACATCTTCTCGGCCGACGTGCTGATCGAGGCGCTCGAGGAGGACGCTCTGGACCAGCGCTCGAGCCACGACTTTGGCAAGGACATCATCCCCAAGCTGCTCGGTGAGAACAAGCGCCTGTACAGCTACGAGTTCCACGGCTTTTGGAAGGACGTCGGCACCATCGCCAGCTTCCATGAGACCTCGATGGACCTGCTGGGTAACAACCCCGAGTTCGATTTGTTCGACAAGAACTTCCCCATCATGTCCAACATCACCACGCGTCCGCCGCACTACATTGGCCCGGACGGCCGCCTAGACGACTGCCTGGTCTCCAATGGCTGCAAGATCTACGGCACCGCTCGCCACTCGATCCTTTCGACCGATGTCATCATCGAGGAGCGCGCCGTGGTCGAGGACTCCGTGCTGCTGCCGGGTGCGCACGTTAAGAGCGGCGCGCACATCTGCCGCGCTATTTTGGGCGAGAACTCCACGGTCGAAGAGGGCGTGAAGCTCGGCTCTGTCGATACCACCAAGGATACGGCCGTCGTTGGAAATGACGTCGTTATCGGGAAGGGGGAATGATCCGATGATCAATCGCAAGGCCATCGGTTATATCACCGCTAACTACTCTTCGACCTACGGCAGCGTGCTGCTCAAGGATCGCCCCATCGCGTCCGTTCCGTTTTTGGGCCGCTACCGCCTGATCGACTTCCCGCTGTCCAACATGATGAATGCCGGCATTAAGACTGTCGGCGTCGTCATGCCGGGTAACTACCGCTCGCTGATCGACCACGTGGGCTCGGGCAAGGACTGGGGCCTGGACCGCAAGAAGGGCGGCCTGTTCATGGTGCCCGGCAACGCGTATGGCACCACCAAGGGCGGCATGCGCTTCCTGCTGCGCGACATCATCTCTAACAAGACGCTGTTCCAGCGCTCGGACATGCCCTATGTTGTGATGATGGGCACCAACATCATCTTTAACATGGACCTCAACACCATCATCGAGGCACACGAGAACTCCGGCGCTCAGATGACCGTGGTGTACTGCAAGGCCACGCGCAACGTCGATGACGAGACCAAGCTCGAGATTAACGAGAACGGCCGCCTGACGGGCGTGAGCGCCGGTGTCGTGTACGGCGACAACGCCTCCATGGACTGCTGCATCGTCAACCGCGAGACGCTGCTCGAGATCATCGACCACTACCAGGCCGCCGACTATCTGGACCTGCTCGAGGCACTCCAGGGCGACTTTGGTAACATCGACGTGTGCAGCTACGAGTACAAGGGCGAGGTCGTGGGCGTGTTTAGCGAGAAGTCGCTGTATCGCCGCAGCATGGACCTGCTCGACCAGACCGTGGCCGACCAGCTCTTCGATCCCGAGCGCCCGATCCTGACCAAGGCTCACGACGTGCCGCCTTCGCGCTATGCGACCGGCAGCCACGCGTGCAACTCGATCATCTCGGCCGGCTGCATCATTAAGGGCACCGTGCGCAATTCGATCCTGTCGCGCGGCGTCGTGGTCGAGGAGGGCGCATCGGTGACCAACTCGATCATCAACCAGAGCTGCATCATCAAGAGCGGCGCACGCGTTGAGAACGCCATCCTGGACAAGAACAACGTGGTCCCCACCAACACCGAGCTTCGCGGCACGCCCGAGAACATCCTGGTGCTGGGCAAGGCTCCGTTAACTTCCGACACCACCATCGTACGTTAACGTTGGCACCGCAACATCGCTCGTAACATGTAGAATAGCCGCCCGGTTAGCGCCAGGCGGCTATTCTCGAATTGCAACATGGGAGACAATATGGCAGATTCCAGCAAAAAGATGCAGATCGTGTTTGCCTCGGCCGAGTGCGCACCGTTTGTAAAGACCGGTGGCCTGGGCGACGTGGCGGGCTCGCTGCCCGCGGCGCTTGTGCGCGCCGGCGCCGAAGTTATCGTGATGGTGCCCAAGTACGCCACCATCAAGGACGAGTACAAGGCGCAGATGGAGCACTTCTCCGACTTTTACGTGAGCCTGGGCTGGCGCAATGAGTACTGCGGGCTCGAGAAGCTCGAGCACGACGGCGTCACCTATATGTTCATCGACAACGAGCGCTACTTTGCGCGCGACTATCCGTACGGCTTCTTTGACGACGGCGAGCGCTTTGCGTTCTTCTCCAAGGCCATCACCGAGAGCCTGCAGCACCTGCCGGCCGGTTTTGAGTGTGACATCCTGCACTGCAATGACTGGCAGACGGCACTGGCGCCCGTGTTCTTGCGCGAGTTCTACCAGGGCCTGCCACTGTACGACCGCGTCAAGACCGTATTCTCGATCCACAACGTGGCGTTCCAAGGCCAGTTTAGCGACACCGTGATGGAGGATATCCTGGGCGTGGCGCACATTCCGGCGGCCGCCTCGCAGCTGCGTTGCGACGCCTGCAGCATCAACTACATGCTGGGTGCCCTGCGCTATGCCGATGCCATCACCACGGTGAGCCCCACCTATGCCAACGAGATCCAGACGCCCGAGATTGGCGAGGGCCTGGATGGCGTGCTGCGCGAGCGTTCGTACGCGCTGCAGGGCATCCTTAATGGCATTGATGTGGCAGGCTTTGACCCGGCGACCGACAAGCGCATTGCCGCCAACTACACCGTGGAGGACCGTTCTGGCAAGGCCGTGTGCAAGGCCAAGCTGCAGGAAGAGCTGGGACTCGAGGTTCGCGACGACCGTCCGCTTATGGTGATGGTCACGCGCCTGACGCGCCAAAAGGGCATGGACCTGGTCATGTACGCGCTCGACCGCATTCTGTCCGGCGGCGTGCAGGTGGCGGTGCTGGGCACCGGCGACCGCGACTACGAGGACGGTCTGCGCTACTTCCAGGACAAGTACCCCGGTACCATGGCCGCACGCATCGAGTTCGATCCTGCGCTGTCGCAGCGCATGTATGCTGCCGCCGACATGTTCCTAATGCCTTCGAAGTTTGAGCCCTGCGGCCTGTCGCAGATCATCGCCATGCGCTACGGCACCCTGCCTATCGTGCGCGAGACCGGCGGCCTGAAAGACACGGTGATTCCGTATAACGAGTTTACCGGCGAAGGCACGGGCTTCTCGTTTACCAACTTTAACGGCGACGAGATGGGCGACGCCGTGTTCCGCGCGGCGCGTCTGTTCTGGGATAACCGCGACGCCTGGAACCAGCTGGTCACGCAGGCTATGAGTCAGGACTTTAGCTGGACGCGCTCGGCCGATAAGTATCTGGACCTGTACTTCTTTATGCACCCGGAGATCGAGCGCCCGGTGGCTGTTGTCGACGAGCCTGAGGCTGTTGCTGAGCCGGTGGCCGCTGAGGAGCCCAAGGCCGAAGAGAAGCCGGTTGAAGCTGAGCCCGTTACGGCCGAGTCTGAGGTGAAGGCTGAGGCTGCTCCTGAGGCAGAGTCCGAGGTCAAGCCAGCTGCAAAGCCTGCAGCTAAGAAGACCACGACTCGTAAGACGACGGCTAAGAAGGCCACAGCGACCAAGGCGACGGCAACCAAGACCACCGCTGTCAAGACAACGACCTCGCGCAAGCGCACCACCGCAGCTGCCAAGAAGGCCGCCGAAGCCGAGGCTGCTCCCGAGGTAAAGGCCGACGCCGTCGAGGCTAAGGCTGCGGCAAAGGCACCGGCCAAGGCCGCTACCAAGAAGACGACCGCGACCGCCAACAAGGCAACAGCTGCCAAGAAGACCACAACAACGAAATCGACGACCACGAAGGCCGCCACAACCAAGGCAGCCACAAAGCCGGCCGCCAAAGTCGAGGAGACGCCCGCCGAATCCAAGGCCAAGGTAACCGTCGAGGCCAAGCCGGCCGCCAAGACCACCACGCGCAAGCGCGCAACGACGACGGCCAAGAAGTCCACGACCAAGGCTGCTGCTCCCAAAGCGGAGGCTAAGGTCGAGGACAAGACCGCACTAAAGGCCAAGCCCGGGCCGAAGGCAGCCGAGGTCAAGCCCGCTGCCGCTAAAGAGGAGCCCAAGGCCGAGGTAAAGGCCAAGCCCGGGCCCGCCAAGAAGGCCCCGGTCTCCCCCGTCGCCGCGACCGAGGAAAAGGCTCCGACCAAGAAGACCTCCGTCCGCAAGGCAACGGCCACCCGCAAGCGCCGCTAGTACGCAGACGATTCAAAACCTCATCAAACCCTAAGCAAGGGGCGCTCCAACTGGGTGCCCCTTCTCTGTAGGTAGTGGTAAAACGATTTTCTAGGACAACCGTTCGCCGATGGTAAACGGATGTTGTTTATACAGCCTGTGTGCAACAGATATACTTACATCCTGTGCGTAAAGCCCATGGCCCGCAGGCCGTGATTCTATTGAACTGGACCGTATTTTGAGATTGATTCACAACAGCCGTCTGCCGCAGTTTCGCACTCCGTTTGGCGCTGTGACCACTGGAACTTCCGTTTCCCTCTCGGTGATTTTGGAGGATGCCGATCCCAACCAGGCAACGCTTACGTTGCGTACCTGGGTCGATGAGATCGGTGAGTCTCGGTATCCCATGACGCACGAGGGCGACGGCATATTTACCGTAGAGCTTGAGTGCACCGAGCCCTGTCTTATCTGGTACAGCTTTATCTGCAATATCGAGGGCCAGCCCGAGGTCCGCTTGGGCGCACCGCAGGGTCGCACCGGTGGCGAGGGCGTAACTTACGACTACGCCGAGGTGCCGTCCTTCCAGATTACCGTCTATAAGCACCGCGAAGTGCGTCCCGAGTGGTACGAGCGTGGCATGGTCTACCAGATCTTCCCCGATCGCTACGCCCGCGACGAGCACTGGCGCGAGCGCACGCTGGCCGAGGTCGAAAAACCACGCAACGGAATCCAGCGCCGCATGGTCGAGGACTGGAACAAGCCGCCCGTGTACGAGCGCGCCGAAGACGGCTCCATCAAAACCTGGGACTTCTACGGCGGGTCGCTCAAGGGCATCCAGGAAGACCTGCCTCGCATCGCCGAGCTGGGCTTTACAGCCATCTACCTCAACCCCATTTTTGAAGCCGCGAGCAACCACCGCTACGACACGGCCGACTACACCAAGATCGACCCGATCCTGGGCACCGAGCAGGACTTTACCGAGCTGTGCCAGGCGGCCGAGAAGCTGGGCATCTCCATCATTCTGGATGGCGTCTTCAACCACACAGGCGACGACTCGATCTACTTTAACCGCTACGGCAACTACCCCGGTGTGGGCGCGTGGCAGAGCGAGGATTCGCCATGGCGCGATGCGTTTTATTTCCACGAGGACGGCTCATACGACTGCTGGTGGGGCGTGGGCAATATGCCCGCCATCAATGAGAGCTCTGAGCTGGTACGCGAGCGGCTCCTGGGCAAGGACGGCGTGATCCGTAAATGGCTACGTGCCGGCGCTCATGGCTGGCGCCTAGACGTGGCCGACGAGCTTTCCGATGACTTCCTGGCCGAGATCAAAAAGGCCGTGCTCGCCGAGAAGCCTGATGCACTGTTGCTCGGCGAAGTCTGGGAAGACGCCTCCAACAAGATCAGCTACGGCCATCTGCGCCGCTATCTGCAAGGCTCCGAGCTGGACTCTGCTATGGATTACCCCTTCCGCGACATGGTCATCGGCTTTTTGATGGGCTACAAGAACGCCTACCAGGCAGCCGAGGATATCGAAACCCTGCGCGAGAACTATCCCCGTGAGGCCCTGTCCTGCGCACTTAATCTGCTTTCAAGCCACGACCGTCCGCGCATTATCTCGGTGCTCGGCGGCGGCCCCGACGAGTCGCAGCTGCCCGAGTGCGAGCGCAGCAAATGGCGTCTGGACGAGAACTCGATGGGCCTGGCCAAGAGCCGTTTTTGGCTCGCAACGCTCATGCAGATGACGTTCCCGGGCGTGCCTTCGATTTACTATGGCGATGAGTACGGCCTGGAGGGTCTAACCGATCCGGGCAACCGCCGCACCCTGCCGACCAAGGACCAACTGCACGACTTCGACACGCTGGCTATTGTCAAAAACGCCTCCGCCGTACGCCGCGCACTACCGTTTATGATCGACGGCGAGATCAAGGCCTTCGCGCTCAACGACGAGGTGCTGGCATACAACCGCACGGGCAAGGATGGCGAGTCCGCGACGGTTATCATTAATCGTAGTCTGCGCAATTCGCACCGCGTGACGATTCCGGCGCTCGACGAATGCGCGAGTGACGTGATCAGCGGTCACGAGTGCGAGATCCACAACGGCACGGTCACGCTCGATTTGTATCCGCTGGGCTCGTCGATCATCTATCACCATGCCGAGCAGCGCTTGCAGGAGCCGCTCGATCACGGCGCGGGCGTTGTGTGCCATATCACCTCGGTACCGACCGATGACGGCAAGCCCGGCACGATCGGCGCACCCACGCGTCGCTTTATCGACCATCTGTCCGCTATGGGCATGCGCTACTGGCAGGTCCTGCCTGTCAACCCAACGGACTTCTTCCGCTCCCCTTACGCCGGGCCTTCGGCCTTTGCGGGCAATATTGACCTGCTGCCCGAGAGCCACGAGGAGCTGGCGGCCGACTTTGAGACTTGGAAGGCCCGTGGCGGCGAAGATGCCGATCCGCTCTACACCGCGTTTAAACATCGCAACGCCGATTGGCTCGAGAAATACTGCGTCTACATGGCCGTTAAGAAGTACTTTAAGGGCGAGTCGCGCCACGATTGGCCGACGGATGTCGCGCGCTACAACGAGCACCTGATTGACGACAAGCGTTTCCACGACGAGGCAGAGCTGCAGGCGTACATGCAGTACCGCTTTGACCTAGCCTGGTGCGAGCTCATGAACTACGCGCACAAGAAGGGCATCGAGGTCATCGGCGATATCCCGATGTATGTCTCGGACGATTCGGCCGATGCATGGAGCGAGCCCGAGAACTTCTGGTTGTCCGATACCGGCAAAGCGATTGAGATTTCCGGTGCGCCGCCCGACAACTTTGCGCCCGAGGGGCAGGTGTGGGGCAACCCGACGTTCCGCTGGGGCCACATGAAGCAGAACGGCTACCGCTGGTGGATGGACCGCCTGCGTCGCGCGTTCTCGCTCTACGACCGTGTGCGCCTGGACCACTTCCTGGGCTTCCATAGCTACTTTAGTATCCCCGCGGGCAAGGCTTGCGCCGACGGTCGCTGGCTGGCGGGCCCGGGCAAGGACCTGTTTCAGACCGCCTACGACGAGCTAGGTCCGCTCAACTTTATCGCCGAGGACCTGGGCTATTTGACGCCCGGTGTTCGCGCCATGGCTTCGACCTGCGGTTTCCCCGGCATGGACGTGCTGGAGTTTAGCGACTACGACGTTCGTTGCGGTGTGCATCCCACGCCCGGCAAGATTCTGTACACCTCGACGCACGATACGTCGACGCTGGCCGGTTGGTGCACGCGTTCCTTTGCGGGTGGCGACGTGCCGAGCGGTGTTGAGGTGGCGTCCAAGCTGATGAGCGACGCGCTGGCAAGCGACGCTCCCCTGGTGATGATGCCGCTGCAAGATGTCTTGGGGCTGGGCGACGACGCGCGCATGAACGTTCCGGGCGTGGCCACGGGCAACTGGACCTGGCAGGCTGACGAAACCGATGTTGCGGCCGCCGAGGGCAAAACTTCGCAGCTCCTGCGCAACACCCATAGATTCTGGGGCGAAGCGTGATAAAACCCCCGATATAGGGTACAGTTACAGCTGTTTGAATTTTTGCGGGCAGAGCGATCTGCCCGCTTTGTGCTGAAAAGGAAGTATTATGGCGCGCTACGATTACAAGTGCTCGAGCTGCGGCAACGTGTTCGAGGTTGAGCATCCCATGTCCGAGACCCCCGAGGTCCTATGCCCGAGCTGCGGTGCCCCGGCGGTCAAGACGTTCTCGGCCAGCGGTATTAAATTTGAGGGCAGCGGTTTCTACAACACCGACCAGCGAAGCGGTGGCTCCAGCACCAGCGCCACAAACGGCTGCTGCGCCAACTGTCCGCATAACCACTAGAAACCAACCAACCCCGCGATCAACACCGATCGCGGGGTCGCTTCTTTGCGCTATAGGTAGCTAATTAATTTTTAATAATTAGCATATTTTAAAATCCGCCCATACCGGCAGAATAGGGATCGTCACAGGTACCATCGCTATACCAATGAGTAGACCCCACATAATTGCCATTTTCGTCATAAAGATCCATAGTTTTAATGACTACTTTGCCGCCGCCATTAGAGAAGCCTCCCGAATAACCACTTCCGCCAGAATAGCCGCTTCCACTAGAATAATTATTACTGCTATAAGAATTGTTGGAATAATTGTTTTGCTGAGAAGCCCGCTGCCGAGTCTGTGCCACTTCCTCTTGAGCCTTCGCCTCAGCTTCTGCTTTTGCCTTATTTACATCATCAATACGAGTTTGATAACGACTAATCTGTTCATTGACTGTCTCTTATACACATCTGACGCTGCCGACGACTCC
>USHF01000010.1 GCA_900554465.1 uncultured Collinsella sp. | reverse complement strand
GCGGGCCGTGTTCCGCTATGCGGTTGTCAATTTGCGAAAGAAATTATGCGTCACCGCTTGCGCTGCTTGCCCTTGGTCTCCTGGGGCTTGTCGCCCTGTTTTGCTTCGGCAGCGGCCTTTTCTGCCTTCATCTTCTTGCGTTTGGTCTCGATGCGGAGTTTTTTGTTGATGCGCGCCTTAAGGAAGGGACCGAACTGCTCGGCATCGCCGCGGACAAAGGTGTCCTTAGGGATCGTCACGCCCTGGTCGGCGAACATGGCCACAAAGATGCGCTCGCCGTCGAGCACGTGGTCGAGCTTTTCAAACGGGAAGAACTGCGACTTGCCGCTCGTGCCCCAAACCATCAGGCCGTCCTCGTTGGCGGCGACGCGGCGATAGCGGCCACCCATGGACTCGTCGGCCTCAACGGCGTCGATAAAGTCGCGGGCGAGGGTGTGGTGCAGGTTTTTGCTCCACCAGGCCAAAAAGGCGCCGAATACGATCAAGACGACGCCAAACTTGATCCAGTTGCCGCCGGCCACCAGCATGCCGATGCCGATGAGCGCGGCAATTGCCGCGGCGACATACAGCGAGCCGCGACGCCTGGGCGAGGCGACCAGGCGGGCGAAGTCGGTGACGAGGTCGTTTTCGTATTGGTACTCGTTGAGGTACAGGATGCCGTCGTCGGCTGCGGCCTGCTCCTCGAGCGCGACCTCGACCTGGTCGGCTGCTTCGGAGGGAATGAGGTTGCTCTCTGCGTCTGCCATGCTCTTTGGACTCCTATCGCGGCGGGCTCGCCGTACGGGTTATTATGGAATGCAGTATGCCGTGCGACCGCATGGCCGCCGCGGCAACAAGACTCAGTATACCCGGGGGAGCACCCATGGAATCGTTGTACCGAAAGTATCGCCCGCTCACCTTTGACTCCGTGGTGGGCCAGCAGCATATCGTCTCGACGCTCGAGCACGCCATCACCGAGGGGCGCCTGTCCCACGCCTACCTGTTCTGCGGACCGCGCGGCACGGGCAAGACCACCATGGCGCGCATTCTGGCCAAGGCGCTGCTGTGCCGCAATGCCGAGGCGGCGCGCGCCGAGGGTGCAAGCGGCTGCATGCCCGACGGTACTTGCGAGGAGTGCGAGCTCATTGCCGAGGGTAACCACCCCGATGTCTACGAGCTCGATGCCGCCTCCCGCACGGGCGTGGACAATGTGCGCGAGGAAATCATCAACTCCGTCAACTTTGCCCCGGTGCGCGGCAAGTACAAGATCTATATCATCGACGAGGTCCACATGCTCACGACGGCGGCGTTCAACGCGCTGCTCAAGACGCTCGAGGAGCCGCCGGCACACGTGATCTTTGTGCTGTGCACCACCGACCCGCAAAAGATTCTGGAGACCATCCTCTCGCGCTGCCAGCGTTTCGATTTCCATCGCATCGGCAACGAGGATATCGAGCGTCGCCTGGCATACGTGTGCGAGCAGGAGGGCTTCGATTACGACGATGAGGCGCTGGCTATCGTGGCGCGCCATGCCAAGGGCGGTATGCGCGACGCGTTGTCCACGCTGGAGCAGCTGAGCGTCTTTGGCAACGGTTCTGTGCATGCGGACGACGCCCGCTCGCTTTTAGGTGAGGTTTCGGACCAGATTCTGGGCGAGTTTTCCCGCGCCATTGCCGATCGCGATGTTGCCGAGCTCTATGGACTGATCCGTGCGCAGGTCGAGGAAGGAAACGACCTGCTGGAGCTGACGCGCGACCTGGTAGCGCATGTGCGTGACGTGTACGTTGCCTGCGTTGCCGGTGCCCGTGCCGAGCTGTTTGAGGGCGGCTCCGAGCAGGCCGAGGCGCTTGCTGCCGAGGCCGCTGCCTTTGGCGAGCATCCTGCCGACCGCCTGGCCCGCGTGCTGACGGTGCTCGACGATGCCGCACTGGAGATGAGGGGCGCGAGCGACGTGCGCCTGGTGCTCGAGATTGCCTGTACGCGTCTGGCACGTCCCGAGGCTGATTTAACGATTGAGGCATTGGCCGAGCGCGTGGCTCGCTTGGAGGCCATGGTTGCCAACGGCGCCGTGCCGGCGAGCGTGGCTGCTGCTCAGGCCGCCGCGCCTGCAGCATCCGTACCCGCTGCTGCCCAACAGCCGACGCTCATTTCGGGCGCTCGTGCTGCCGCTCCGGCGGCATCCGCTGTCCCCGCTGCTACGTCCGCGCGCCAGGGCGGTATGCCTTGGGACCGTGGTGCTGCTGTTCCGGCTGCCCAGCCTGCGTCCCGTTCTGCGTCCGTGTCAGCTTCCAAGCCTGCAGCGCCTGCACCTCAGCCTGCGCCAACTCCGACGCCTCAGCCCGTTGCGGCCCCCGCGCCTGCCACCGCTCCGGCACCTAAGCCCCAGTCCAACAATGCCGCCCAGGTTGCCGCCGCCGGTACTGCCGAGACGCCCGCGGTCGATGATGCCGGAGAGCTGCAGCGCAAATGGGCCGAGGTTGTCGAGCGTGTCAAGGCGCGTCAGGCTTCCTACGCAGGGCTTTTGCTCAACGCTCGCGCCACGGCCGACGACGGCTCCAAGCTCACGGTCTCGTTCCCCGCGGGCTCGACCTTTGCCATGAAGATGCTCGGACGCGCCGACACGCAGTCGGTGGTCCTGCCGACAGTCAGTGCGGTCTTCGGTCGTCGTACCGTCGACTATGTCCTGAATGGGGGTGGCACGCCGGCTCCTCAACATGAGGAGCATTCTCCATCTGCACGGGCTGCGGTATCTGCGGACCCGCAACCCGTGTCCTCGGCGGCCCCTGTATCCTCGAGCGCCAGCGCTCCACAGCAGCAAGCGACGCCGGTGATGGCACCGACCCCGTCGGCGCCTGAACCCGTTGCGCCCAAACCGGCTGCTCCGGTCCCCGGGCCTAAGCCCGCCGCCGCGCCTGCGCCCAAGTCATCCGACCTGGCTAAGGCCCCCTGGCTGCGCTCCGACAACCCCGCCGGCGCTCCTGCCACAGGCAAGCTCCCGACCGAGCCCGCACCCCGAGCGCCCGAGCGCGCGTCCGCTCCCAAGGCTCAGCCCGCCGCGCCGTCTGCGCCGTGGGAATCCGAGCAGGTTCCCTACGACGATGTCATGGTCGGCGGTTTTGCTGCCGATGCCGGCGGGGCCGATCTGCCCCCGTTCGACGTGCCGGGTGCGGCGTCCGCGCCCAAGCCCGCTGCAACTGCCCCCAAAGAGGAGGACGCTCCTGCGGCTCCCTGGGAGTCCAACCCCGGCGCGGGCAGCCCCTTCGGCCATCAAGGCGCAGCCCCAAGCATCCCGCAGACCGAGGACGAAGCCAAAGCCCTCATCCGTAGCGTCTTCGGCCAGTCCACCATCTTCAAACCGGTGGAGTAGCTGTACGGGCGGGTATACTGCTCAGGAAGAGACTTCTTTGAACGGAGCGAGCTTATGATGTGGGAATATGTCCGCCTCGAGGACGATACGCAAGTTTCGTATTCCGAAGTCCGTGAGGACAACACGGTGAAGGTCGTTGTGGAGCGCCCGCGCGATTGGGGTTTTGACGCGGCGGAGTGTATCTTGCCGGCATTCAATTGGGTGTCACATGAGGGCTTTAGCGAAGCGGACCTCAAAGAACTCGATGATTTCGTGCGTAACAATGCCCCGCTCATCCTGCGTTTTGCCTACGAAGGCGGACGAGTCTATGCCTAGTCTCTTCCGACTCGGCCATATATCACTTTCTTTTGTCCGGGCGCATCTGTATTTCGGACATGTGTAGTGTGGTGCCGCGTATATCGCATTCGAGCAGACAAGCGCGTGACGGTCGGCCTAGGGTGCTGAGGTCGATACGATACGTCGCATGGCCGTCCGTGTACTCGACTTGCTCGGCGTTGACGGTTGCTCCGATTGTAAATAAAGAGCCCAGTTCGGCATCGACAATCTTGGAGTCCTTTATCTTGACCTTGAACTCTTGGTAGAGGGACGGGCTGTTGTAGTAAATGGTTCGGGTTCCGTCGGTGCATTCATCGGTCGTCTCCCATTTGACGACGGGCTGGTCCGAGCTGGCTATCAGCAGTTCTGCTCCAAAAGCTATGGCATGGGTGATGACAACCAGCAATGCCCAGCCGACAAAGAGATAGAGAACCACATATGCAACGGGGTGTTTTGAGCGGATGTTTTGGAGCGCGTCGGGGGCATTCATGGGGCACCTCCAAATTGCAATCTATGACAATCAAATTATACCCTGCCGCCATGTGCTCCGCCTCGAGCAGCGGTTTGGCATTTAGCTATTTAGTGGCACACATGAAATGCCGGATTCGGCTCTACTAGATTGAGTATGCGATATTATGCAACCTTGCATAATTCGGCCTTGCATAATCTTTGCGCGTGGTTTGTATTGGAGGACATGTATATCGACTGAGGTAGCGTGTCCGCCCCGCTTGCTTGCCCCGCGCCGTGGTACGATTTTTGAGTTTGAAAGTCCCGTCGCGCTCCGGCTGCCCTTGCAGCTTGTCGCGCGGCCGCACGTAAAGGAGCCATCATGGCCGGTATGAACATGCAGCAAATGATGAAGCAGGCTCGCAAGATGCAGGAGCAGCTTGCCGCCGCGCAGGAAAACCTTAAGTCCCAGACCGTCGACGCCTCTGCCGGCGGCGGCATGGTCAAGGTGACCGTTAACGGCGAGATGGAGCTTGTCAACCTCACCATCGACCCCGATGCCCTCGATCCCGAGGACGTCGATATGCTGCAGGACATGATCATGGCTGCCGTCAACGAGGCCGTCCGCGGTGTCAACGAGCTTGCCAACAAGCAGATGGGCGCCATCACCGGCGGCCTCAACATCCCGGGCATGCCGTTCTAAGACACGCATATATATGAGTGCCAACCATAGTCTGCAAAAATTGCTCGATGAGCTGGGCCGTCTGCCGGGCATTGGTCCCAAGTCGGCCCAGCGCATCGCCTATTACCTGCTCGAGGCCGATGCCGAGGAGGCGCGCCGCCTGGCCGAGGCTATCCTGGAGGTTAAGCAGGAGGTTCACTTTTGCAGCCGCTGCTTTAACTACGCCACGGCCGACGAGTGCTCCATCTGCCAGGATTCGATGCGCGATACCACTCGCGTTTGCGTGGTGGGCGAGCCGCGCGACGTCCAGGCAATCGAGCGCACGGGCAGCTACCATGGCCTGTACCATGTGCTAGGCGGCGTGATCAGTCCCATGGACAAGATTGGTCCCGAGCAGTTGCACATTCGTGAGCTGCTGGCACGCTTGGGCCACGAGGACATCCACGAGGTCATCATCGCCACCAACCCCAATATCGAGGGCGAGACCACGGCGAGCTACCTGGCCCGCACTATCAAGCCGCTGGGCGTTGAGGTATCGCGTCTGGCGAGCGGCCTTCCCGTGGGCGGCGACCTGGAGTATGCCGACGAGCTTACGCTTGGGCGCGCCATCGAGGCCCGTCGCACGATTTAGGTGGCGAGCCTGCTCCTGCCGTATGTCTTCATCACGACGCACGGGGTAGCCATAATTTCCCCGTGCGACTGTAAGTTTGTTGTGCAACAAAGATGCTTTGTATCCGCTTATCGCATGGATGCTTCCACTCGCATCCTTAATTTGCCCATTCGTTGCGCAACCTTTTGGGTTCGCTGATACACTCAAATATGGATTCGAATGAATGCGCCGCTCCCGAGCGGCGTGTTTTTGTTGGAGGAGAACGCATGCGGCCCGGTGGCACTCAGACAAAGCGCGGCGCCGCGGTGCGCATGCGACGCCGACTGGGCTTGGCGCCGCGGGCGTACGCACTGCTGTCTTGCTCGCTGGTGCTGGTCATAGCTGGCGTTTCTGCCTATGGCATGACCGTGCCGTCCATGATGCAGGCACATGCCGCACGCGAACCGCGCGTGGGGCATGAGGTCAAAAGTGACCTGGGGACCACGACTGGATATGCTTGGGCAAGTGTGGTCGCGCATATTGTGTTTGGCACCGGCGACGCGGACGGCGCCGAGGCCCCGGACAACGAAGTCACGCTTGCCAATGGCAAAACCATCGTGCTCACCAACACCAAGATCATCGATCGGTTGTCCAACAATAGCGTGGCGGCAACGGTGAATAAGGTCGAGCAGCAGAAGGAGCAGGACGCCCAGCAGTCCGGAAAGCCCGGTAGCTCGGATACTTCTGGCTCCGGCTCGGATTCGTCGAGTTCGGGCGGTGGCTCTGGGTCGGGTTCCTCTGCCGGAGGGTCTGGAAACGGCGGCTCGACGGGCGGCAACACTGACAACGATGCAAACTCCGGTGGCCTTTCCGCTGCTGAGGAAGAGAGCATTCACAGCTGGCTTGTGACCAAGTACAACATGCTCGACGGCTATGTTTCTCGTGCCAATGACGTGGTCTCGACCTATAACTCTACGGGAGATCCCAGGCCGTGCGACAGCCTGGTCGGGGAGATGTTTGTCATTCGAGCCGAGTTCGGTCGTCAGACATTCTCGCCCCGGTCAAAGTGGTATCAGCAGTATGCCAATCTGTGGGGCTGTTACACCAACCTATGTCAATGGGTCGGCCATTACGGCGATGATGACGTCGCGCTCGGTAACTTCAACAATAACGTGGCGGCGCTTGCCCTATGATGACCGATCTTGCATCCACCACACCACAATCGCTCGGTCGCGATCCCATGGTCGGCCTGCGCCTGGCGCGTGTCGACGGGTTTGAGCCGGCCATTGCGCTCGGTCAGGGCGAACTGCCTGCCTATCTGCGTCGTTTTACGATGCTGTTTGCCGACGATGCCGCCATGCGCCGTGGCGGTATCGGCCGCGTGACGCGTGCCGTCAACGCCCAAGGCGAGGCCGTGGCACTCAAACAGCTCATCTTGCCGACGCGCGATGAGTTTGACGACGATGCCGCTCACGAGGCGCTGGTCGCCAAGTTCAAGGCGGCGTTTCGCGAGGAATACGAATGCCATCGCGCTCTTTCGGGCCTTAAGGGCTTTCCCCGCCTCTATGGCTGGGGCGAGGTCGACGGTGTGCCTGCAATTGTCATGGAATGGGTCGAGGGCGAGACGCTTGCCCGCTTGCGTTCGCGACTTGCCGTGGACGATGCCGGACGCCTGTCGCCGCTTGTGGCGGCGCGTCTGGGTCGCGACCTGTTCGATCTGCTCTGCCGTATGAGCCTGGTGGGCGAGGGCTTTGTCCATCGCGATATCTCGCCCGCTAATATTATGGTGCGTACGGCGCGTCTACCGCTTGACCGGCAGCTTGCCGAGGGCACCTTTGACCTGTGCCTGATCGACTTTGGCTCGTCGCTGGCGCTTGAGCCTGCGTCGGCCGTGGCCGGTACCGGCGGCAAGGCGTCGTTTACGGAGCGTTATGCCACGCTGCGTCGCGCGACGGTTGCCTATGCCCCGCCCGAGATGCTCACCGACGATATTCCCGACCTGCGCGCTTTGCGTATGTCGCCGGCGATTGACGTCTATGCCGCGGCAAGCACGGTTTACGAGCTCATTGCCGGCGCCGCGCCATACGAAGCCGCGCCGAGCACTTCGGGCACCTCGGGTTCGCGCAAAAAGACGCGCGACATCGCCAGCCCCTATCGTCTCAAGATGGACACGCTGCCCGACTATCCCATTGGTGCCCATGCGCCCGGTTGCGATTTGACTCAGCTGCTTCGTCGTGAGCCCGATGTGGCGCTCGCTGCGGCCGAGCAGGCCCAGCAGCTGGGGCTTGAGCCGGATTCCGAGGAGCTACGCGATGCGCTGGCGTTTGTCGATGCCCAGCTGTTCGACGTGGTGATGGCCTGTCTGTCCAGCCATCAAAAAGATCGTCCCGAGCCGGCGGCGGTCGAGGCGGCGCTCTCGGCGTTTTGTGACCACTATGCGCAAAATGTCGGTCGTTCGCTCCGCGGCGAGCCGCTCACGCCGTGCCCCATGGATGCGTCTGGCCGCGCGGTTCGTCGCGCGCTGATGGTCGGCGCGACGGTCGTCTGTGGCGTGGTTTGGGCTGTGGTCGTGGTTTCGGCCGCGCTGCTGGCGTCGGGCGCTCGCGTGACGGCGACTTTGGGATCGCTCGTGTGGTCTGGGTCGCTACCGGGTATTATTGCCGCACTGGCGTTGGCGCTGCCAGGCATAGCCGGCGTTGTCGCGGGGGCACTTGCGCGCAATCGGCGCTCGGGCTTCCTGCAGGGTGTGCTTGCGCTTTCTGCCTGCGAGGTTCCGGTGCTGGTTGTGGCTGCATGTAGCGTATTTTCCCAACGCGCCGTGATGGGCGGCCTTGTTGCCGCTCTGGTTGCAACCTATACGCTTACGTGGTTTTTGCTTGCGATGGGCTTTGCCTTTGAACTTCCCGTTTCGGCACCGCGACGTACAAAAGCCCAGATGGCGACTCCGCTTGCCGGTGGAGCCGCAGCTGCCCGTACTTTTGGCGGACCTGTCGAAGTATCGTCCGATTCTATTTCTACGACCAAGGAGGCCTAGGTCATGGCATCTCAAGTTAAGCTCACCCCATGCGGGGCCATGTTTGACATCTTTAAGCGCGCGGCGCATCTGAGCCATATCGAGCTGTGCGGCCTGGTGCTTTCGTCCCGTCCGCTCGCCGACGGCCGCAGCCCGCAGAGCCGAGCCGCCGATCGCTCTTGGGTTTCCCGCTTTATCGTTCGCGCGCCGGTCGGCACGCTTCAGCAGCGCTACTTTGCCGAATACGGTACCTCGGCTGCGCGTATTATGTCGCAACTGGCCCTGCGCCAGCGAAATCCCATGGACTCCACGGCTGTGATCAATATGGTGTGCGGTCCTGCAGGTGAACCGATGGTACGCGCGCTCGAAGAGTGCCATCAGGACACGAATCTCTATCGCAACGCGCTCGATCGCCTGTCCCAGGCGGCGGAACTCATGCCCGCCGAGCGCGCCGAGGCCGTGCTGGTGCTGTTTGTCGCCGTCGGTTGTTCGGCGGATGTGCGGTCCTCGGTGAACTATGCCATCGACTACGCGCACGCGACCTGTGGCGGAGGCACCTCCACGCCGCGTTCGCTTGGCATGTCGATGACCGCGGGCGAACGCGAACCCGCTCCGGCGCACCCCTTGGGCTTGCTGCGCGTACAAAACAGTTTTGTCGTGAGCGCCCCGCGCTGGATTCAGCCGAGTGAGCAGGGTGTTGAGATTGGTGCGCTGGCCACTGGTGAGGGCGATATTACCGACGTCGGCGACGATGTCTCGGCCCGCCATGCCCATATCTGGTGCGATGCTCAAAATATCTGGCACGTCGAGGACTTGTCGTCCACCAACGGAACCGTGGTGGTAAACGGGGCCACGCGCGTCTGCATTCAGGTCGAGCCCGGCCGTTCCGCCCAACTCAATCCCGGCGACGAGCTCAAGCTCGGCGAATCCACTACCTACGCCATCCTCTTCGGTGCCCTCTAGCCGGCAGATAGGGACGTTTCTTTTCTGCCGGCACTTGGGGACACTCCTCGGCGCGCCAGAGCCAGTCGCCCGGGGATGGAGGGGCCATTTTGGCCCTTGGCGGTCAGTCGGGGCGAAACTAGAAGATCTTTCCGATTCGCGGCTGTTCATGCTTGTAGAACATCTAAAACAATAGGATGTTATTCTGGAATATGCCGGGTGCGTGAACTTGCCTGTCTTAGCCTTAATAAGGTATAGGGGAGTTTGGCTCAGGGGTTCCGTCTTGTTCTTCAGCGCAGTATTGTGGGACAGATTTGCTGAGATTGGCGCCTTACACCGCAGAGCGCACGGAAGGCTCTCGATTTGTGTTCTGGCCCCAGAATACAGGGCCTGATACTTACCAACTGTGGCATGGATGTAACATCTGTAGAAATCAACCCTTTTGTTGTCGACCTTTGTAAGAAAAACACTGCCATCAACTCTTTGGATGACGAAACTAGGGTGCTTGAGGGGAGCCTTTACTCCCCTCTGAGAGATGACTCATGTTTTTCGCTTGTCGTTGTGAATCCTCCGTTACTGCCGATTCCGGATGAGATTCCTTATCCCTTCGTTTGAGATGGAGGACAATCGGGTCTGGATAAAACACTTCGTATTCTTAAGGGTGGCGATACGCATTTAGAGAAAAACGGTAAATACTGCTAATAGGGGTGACGACGATGGTGCAGGGGCGACCCGCGATGCTCTCATCAATACGTCGGATACTTGGGAAATCAGGTCTAGATGCATGTATGATGATGCTGTGTGGCTATTCAATTAATCCGCGTTCCGAATGGGTGCAGGGTATAGCTGCGACATCGTATGCTTTTGACCCGGCGCGATACTCAGATATTTCTGAGGCGGTTGACGAAGTTTATACGCACTATGCCGCGCAAGGCGTTTCGGAAGTTTGCGCATCTACGTTACGGGCTTAGGTTTCTTCAAGCGAGCAGGCCGGTTGCGTTATTTCGAGCGATTTTTCTAGTCTAGACGACAAAAGGCAAAGGATTTGATGGGTATAAAACGCGGACGTTTGTGGGCGGATGCTCAAATCTATTGTGGCAATCGGGCGGTTGAAAAAGATATTTCAACCGCCCGATTGCCAGGTTCGTCGGAGGAGATGTCCGATTCCGACTCTCTTGTAGGAAGAGCTTGAGATCGTATTGGCCCAAGGCAATCTTAAAGCAGTCTCATTGGCAAATCTTCGCTCCTGTTGTGTTGAGGTGTAAGGTATCAGTGATTGATGTTTTGTGGCGGGTAGATTGGGGCCTTCCTTGATTCGATGCGTTCTCTCGAGGTTCATCAGAGCAAAAGGGGCTTTCGTCTTCATTGCTATCACGGTGATTGGAACCGCTCTCTCCTATGCCATGCCATACGTGAACGGGAAATTCTTAGATTTTCTTCTCGGTAACCGCAGCGAAAGAGACGCCGTACTCTTCGCGCTCCTGGTTGCGTCAATAGGAGTTTTCTCCACCCTCTTTACTTATTTTGCAGGAACACTTTCCATTCGCATAACCACGAGACTTTCCTTTGATCTTCTCAGGGAGGCCGTCTTGCGTTTTGAAAGAGACGATTACTTGGTGAGTCGGACCATCGATCCAGCCTATACAACGCAACGGATTATTTCCGACTCCAGCGTGGTCTCATCCTTCGTTTTGGCGAATTTTATCAGTGCGCCGCTGTCCATTGTAGCCATTCCCATCGTATTGCTTATCATATGGTCAATTGATTCAACTCTCGCGGTGTTTTCCATCATTCTCCTCATCGTGTATTTCTGTGTAATTACTGGGTTGAGGAAACTTTTGTATAGGGTCACGTATGAGAAGAAAGAGGCGGACAGCGCCTTTTACGCCGCAATTGCATCGCAGCTTAATCAGATTCTCAACATTCAACTGACATCTTCGTACGGCAAGAGCGAACAAGCGCTCGACGCTGGGTTTAAGAGCTATTTTCCCAAAGTTTTGCGCTCCGGAAAGCTATCATATTCTCTGACATCGCTCGATGGTCTTTTCGCAGCGTTGTTTCAAGCGGTGATACTTGTTGTTTCCGGAGTACGAATCATTAACGGAACTATGTCAATAGGCGAGTACACTATCATCGGTACATACTTCGCGGTTCTCTTTAAGACTTTGAAAAGTATGATGTCATTGTTCAAATCCTATCAAGATGCCAAAGCATCATGGGATAGGACGGCTATCGCGACGAGAGAAAAGGAGAGATCGGGGTGGAATCGGACCGATTTAGCTAAACTCGATGAAATAAATGACATTTCGGTATCTGATTTGGAATTCTCGGTTGCCCTTCCAGACGGATCTGTCCGAGAGGTCCTCGGCGGGTTTTCTTTCAAGTTTTCCGGTCCTGGTACATATTGCATAGTTGGGGAAAACGGAAGAGGCAAGACGTCACTTCTTTACTTGATGCTCGGGCTATACTCATCGAAAGACAAAGTAAAATACAACGGCGTGCCAATCGAAGAATGCGACTTGGATTACATACGTGCGAGAGAGATATCGTGCTGCCCACAGTCGTGCTTCGCGCCGGACGAAACGGTGAAAGAGCTGTTAGAGTATTTCGACACGCCCTTTTCTTCCTATCACCGGGGTGTAGATGGCCTACTTTCGCTGGAAAACAGCGTGAAGGAGTTGCTCGGGAAACGTTGCTCCGCGCTTTCGGGCGGTGAGCTGCGCCGAGTGTACTTATGGTCGGCGATTTCACGCAAGTCGTCAGTTTTGGTACTCGACGAGCCCACGACTGGGTTAGACGCTGTAAGCCGCGCCGAGCTTGCGGCCTATGTTAAGCGCAACAAGCAAAGCCAGCTGATCATCGTTGTCTCTCACGATGACGAGATGGTCGGCGCGGTAGAAGGGGTAGTGGATTTAGGCAGCATGTACCAGGGTAAATGATGACAAGTGTAGTGCTACCCAACTGGCAGAGATAACAAAAAGGCGATGCAGATGCACGTAGCATTCAGGCGGTTCGGACTCGGTGCCTTCACGCCATCGCAACGCTTTCAGATATAGTTCTCGTTCTCTTACTAAAGGAAACTTTAGTCTACGTCATCTTGTCGAGACAGAGGTGAAGCGAAGTGTTGTCGCGACGTATCTTATTCCAGGTGGCTCAGTATCAGCGTGAGAATCGCACCAAAGTGTACTTACGATTCTCGTGTCCCACGGACAACATGAGCTGAGCATTGAGGTTCCACCCTTTGCTGCAACTACACGGGGTTGGACGGCAATGAATATGCCGGGCCGCATACCACGCGCAGCGGGGGTCCATGTCCCAGTAATGTTGCCTACAGCAGCCTCGATGTCCACGCACACATCATCTCTGCCTTCGCGTTCAATCCATTTGCCGGAGAGTGCGAGGGTTGCCAGGCCGTAGAATTCGAGCCGAACAAATGAAATGCGGTATCAGCGCATAGGATTAAACTGACGATTGCTTTGCACTGAGAATACGCTTGGAAAGCCGCTATGGGTGGCGGCCCGGGTTAAATAGAGAAGCCCGTCCGATCACTTTCATCTGGCGAACGGTCGGGCTTCTTATTCCACTTGCCAATGCTCGGCTCATATTGGAAGAAAGCTACGCTAATGTTTGCGTGACACTCCTATTTTCTCCGAAGAAAGAGTCGGATAATGAAGAATAGAATTAAAAAAGGTGCCAGATATAACGCAAGTATAAAGGCTAATCCAACGAGACCTTGCAATAATGGCATAACTCCTCCCAGACACGAGATTTTGGTATTTGTTCCCATCTTATTCTGAATTGGACCAAATAGTTCCTAGCCACAAAACTACTCGTCAACTGGATCGCACCAATCTGCTGGCAAAACACAGCTTGATTCTTTATCGACATAGCACCAATCCGCAACAGGGCACTCGGCGATGTCGTAAAAATTGCATATATCAACTCCAAGACAACAAGGCTCAACGGGAGGATGTTCATTTGAACCAACAGGATGGATATGCTTCATAACAGCTCCTCACCTTAATCCAATTAGAGACTACGTTTGATCAATGCCACAGTGATCTACAACGCAGATGCTGCCGCCATCCATGTCATAGTCGCAGTAATCGTATGCACCACAGCCATCTGCTTTATCATAAACAGTACAGATGTCAGTAATGCCCAAGAGGCAGTCAAAAGACATCGGCTTCACGCCTGCCTCGTCGCCACTTCCTGGATTAATCGGATGAATATGCTTCACGACTACCTCCCTTTGAGTGCAGAAAAACCTCAATATTGTGTATAACAAACCAAGATGTCTAGTTCACCATATTTCTAGAATGGTTTCGGCGAACGTAGCAATAAGCTTCGCAGACGGTAATCAGAAGAACGAACACCTCCACAATGGTGACAGCAATGCGCTGAACCGCTTATTCCGATACAGTAGCTTCTCGTTGATTTTTCTCCTGCGAAGATGAGTGGCGGGAAATAAGGTCAAAAGCCATCTCGTAGCACATTTTTCTATATTCACATGATGCAGGGTGTAGACTCTTGGGCAAGTAGCCGTGCTCGCCTGCAGCCTCCCAGCTACAGCCCCCACCACAGAAAGACCGAGCCCAACAGTCCGTACAGTCAATTCTTTTTTCGACACCCTGACTCCAGTTTTCAATATACCTAGTTTCGTCAATTCCGGTGACGATGTTGCCCATTTTGAATCGCATCATCCCGACAAACCTGTGACAGGGGTATACGTCCCCTTCGGGAGTCACGGAAATAAAACGCCTGCCAGCCCCGCATCCGACAAAGGCGATCCTGTTGCTCATAATCAAATCAACTGCAGTTTTCAATGTTCTAAACAAGGGCTTTTCCCCTTGATCAATCTGTTTGAGATATTGATCCGCCAAATCTATTAGGCCCGCCCTGATTTTGTTTAATGAGTGTTCGTCGAGTTTGATATTCTCATCGAATGAGCTCACGGGCGAGAAGTAAATCCTTCTGAAGCCCATCTCTTTAAACTGAAGATAGTCTTCAACAAGGTTACAGTTATTATTTGTTAAGGTCGCTCTTGCGCCGAAGGGGAACGACTCGGAAAAACGACGAACGTTTTTGTCGATATCGGAGAAAGAGCCGCCTCCCGTCTTGTACGGGCGCGATGCATCGTGCTTGCATCCTGTACCATCGAGACTAATCAGAACAGAAAACCCGTGCTCCTTGAAAGAATTCACAGCAGTGTCATTCAAAAGCGTTCCGTTGGTCGTAATAGAATAGGTAAAGTTTCTATTGGGGTATATTCTTTTTGAATAGTCGACCGTTTTCCATATCAGCGGCTCGTTAATCATGGGTTCCCCACCAAAAAAGACGATCGCAAGCGTTTCGTTTTCCGATGAACTTGCGACGAGGTAGTCGACCGCCTTGAAGGCTATCTCGTCTGTCATCAGCAGAGGAGACGTTCCATAATCTCCTTTACCGGCAAAACAGTAACTACAACCAAGGTTGCATGCATGTGAAACGTGGAGTTCGATGGATCTAAGTTTTCGAGGCGTGTCTTTTGTTAAGAAAGTCCGCTCAGACAATCGTTGATACTCATCAATGTCGTCTTCAAGTTCTGCTATGGTCGTTTGGTCGTAGCCTTTCGCAGCAAGTGACTTTGTTAGCAACTTCGAGTTGACCGTTCTTCCCGATGTTTCAAATATGCGAAGCGCATCTTCTGATGCTTGGTCAACCTGAAAGCAATTGCGAGTGACCTCATCGAAGCAGTAACGACGATCACTTACTGAGAAAAAATGCATACGTTCCTCAATTTCATGCTGGACTGGCACTAACCTTGTTTATTGTTGCGCAGCTATAAAAAACCACCAGCGGGGATTCGGTGTGCGGCCCAATCGGACTCCCAAAAGGTTCTATTTGAGACTGGCAAGCTTTGTGTTGTTGGCACTTCGACAGCGCTCTTTATTCCAACATGGAGCCTCGCAGTTTGAGTCGACTTGCCTCTGGAAGGTCCGATCTTAACTTGATTTAGGATGAAAACAGATTACAGGCGCGCTCCTCTAGAAAGAAAGGAAACCAATCGCCGCCTTTCACCAGGAAAGTTTTTATAGCCCACCTCGAGCAAAATGAAAGATGCGAGAGCGATTGGGGAACAACGCGAATCTCCCCTTTTGGGTGGGAGCGAGCCTTCAGCCACCGGCGAACGACTCGCCCTGGTCAGAATCTGGAAGTGGTGCCGGGCCGCTTGGGCCTCCCCGGTGACTTCGTGGGGCTTACCTGCCTGACGTCGAGGAGTACATCCGCAAGATTCGTTCCCTATGCCGTTTGCTCTCACGCCCGCCTTAGTTCCAAGTCGGGCGAGCCGCCGCGCTCATGCGACCCGTGGCGGCGACACGTCGACGCCGCGCTCGCTGAGCACATCTTCGGTCGCGGGCGAGCACGAGGTCGCGCCGGCGCATCCGCTGGGACTGCTGTGCGTGCAAAACGGCTACGTGGTGAGCGTCCCGCGCTGGATTCAGCCGAGTGAGGAAGGCGTTGAGATCGGCGCGCTGGCAACGGGGGAGGGCGGCATCACCGACGACGTCTCGGCCCGCCATGCCCATATCTGGTGCGATGCTCAAAATATCTGGCACGTCGAGGACTTGTCGTCCACCAACGGAACCATGGTGGTAAACGGCGCGACGAACGTCTGCATCCAGGTCGAGCCCGGCCGCTCCGCTCAGCTCAACCCCGGCGACGAGCTCAGACTTGGCGAATCCACCACCTACGCTATCCTCCTCGGCGTCGGCGCCCTCTAGTCGGCAGATGGGGACGTTCCTTTTATGCCGGCACTCCGGGACACTCCATGGCGCGCCAGGGCCAATCGCCCGGGGACGAAGCGTTCATTTTGGCCCTTGGCGGTCACCCGAGGTAAACCTTTACCGGCCACCTATATTTGCCGAAATATGGCTTGACGGCGGGGTACAATAAGCCCGCATGCGGATTTCCGTTGCGGGCGCTTCCCATCGCCGGGGCGTGCCCGGGAGCATCCGGCATGCGGCCTTTGCGGCGCTCGGTCATGTGCAAGACGGGTAGCTGGGCCTGTGGAGCGCGTGCAGCCCTCCTCGCCTTGGCATGCCTTCTCTCCACGCCATGTACCTGCTGCTCAGTCTGCCTGCCAGATGATTGGAAGCAACAACGAAAATCCCATCACGCCAATATCCCGGCGATCGCCGGGGCCTGTATACCTATATGAGAGGAGAGGGGTATATGGCGCGTAAGTTTAAGTCTATGGACGGCAACGAGGCGGCCGCATATGTTTCGTATGCGTACACCGAGGTAGCGGGAATTTATCCCATTACGCCGTCCAGCCCGATGGCCGACCATGTCGACCAGTGGGCGGCCCAGGGTCGCAAGAACATCTTCGGCACCCCGGTCAAGGTCATCGAGATGGAGTCCGAGGCAGGTGCAGCCGGTACCGTTCACGGTTCGCTGGGCGCCGGTGCTCTGACCACCACCTACACGGCTTCTCAGGGCCTGCTCCTGATGATCCCGAACATGTACAAGATCGCGGGCGAGCAGCTCCCGGGCGTCTTCCACGTCTCCGCGCGTTGCGTCGCTTCGCACGCCCTGAACATCTTCGGTGACCACTCCGACGTCATGGCCTGCCGCCAGACCGGTTTCGCCATGCTTGCCGAGGGCAACGTCCAGGAGGTCATGGACCTCTCGCCGGTGGCTCACCTTGCCGCCATCGAGGGCAAGACCCCGTTCCTTAACTTCTTCGACGGCTTCCGCACCAGCCACGAGATCCAGAAGGTCGCCATGTGGGACTACAAGGATCTTGCCGAGATGTGCGACATGGACGCCGTCCAGGCTTTCCGCGATCACGCGCTCAACCCTGAGCACCCGCATACCCGCGGTAGCCACGAGAACGGCGACATCTTCTTCCAGAACCGCGAGGCCTGCAACAAGGTCTACGACGAGCTTCCCGCCGTCGTCGAGGGCTACATGAAGAAGATCAACGAGAAGCTCGGCACCGATTACGGCCTGTTCAACTACTACGGCGCTCCCGATGCTGATCGCGTCGTCGTGTGCATGGGCTCCTTCTGCGACGTGCTTGAGGAAGTCATCGACTACCTCAACGCTCATGGCGAGAAGGTCGGCCTGGTTAAGGTTCGCCTGTTCCGTCCGTTCTCCATCAAGCACTTTGTCGACGTTCTCCCCGAGACCGTCCAGAAGATTGCCGTCATGGACCGCACCAAGGAGCCGGGTTCCATCGGCGAGCCGCTCTACCAGGACGTCGTCTCCGCTCTCTACGAGGCCGGCAAGACGGGCATCAAGGTCGTCGGCGGCCGTTACGGCCTGGGCAGCAAGGACACGCCTCCCGCGTCCGCGTTCGCTGTCTTCGAGGAGCTTAAGAAGGACGAGCCCAAGCGCGAGTTCACCATCGGCATCGTCGATGACGTGACCAACCTGAGCCTGCCCGAGGCTGAGGATGCGCCCAACACCGCAGCTCCCGGCACCATCGAGTGCAAGTTCTGGGGTCTGGGTGGCGACGGTACCGTCGGCGCCAACAAGAACTCGATCAAGATCATCGGCGACCACACCGACAAGTACGTCCAGGCCTACTTCCAGTACGACTCCAAGAAGACCGGCGGCGTCACCGTCTCGCACCTGCGCTTTGGTGATTCCCCGATCCGTTCGCCGTACTACGTGACCAAGGCCGACTTTGTCGCTTGCCACAACCCCAGCTACATCGTTAAGGGCTTCAAGATGGTCCGCGACGTCAAGCCGGGCGGCACCTTCCTGGTCAACTGCCAGTGGAGCGACGAGGAGTTCGCCGAGCACATGCCCGCCGTGGCCAAGCGCTACATCGCGAACAACAACGTCAACGTCTACCTGATCGACGCTATCGACCTGGCCGCCAAGGTCGGCATGGGCAAGCGCACTAACACGGTGCTCCAGTCCGCTTTCTTCGCGCTGGCCAAGGTCCTGCCCGCCGAGGACGCCCTGCAGTACATGAAGGACGCGGCTACCAAGTCCTACATGAAGAAGGGCCAGGCCATCGTCGACGCCAACCATAAGGCCATCGATGCCGGCGCTACCGCCTTCCGTAAGTTCGAGGTTCCGGCCGACTGGGCAACCGACGCTGTCTCTTATACACATCTCCGAGCCCACGAG
>USHF01000009.1 GCA_900554465.1 uncultured Collinsella sp. | reverse complement strand
TACGAGATCTGCGCATGTCTCGTGGGCTCGGAGATGTGTATAAGAGACAGCCGCGCGCCTACCTGCGCCCGGGCACCCACATGCTCGACGGCTCCAAGGCCGGCACGCACGTGGAGATCAAGAAGTCCACGATCGGCGAGGGCTCAAAGGTACCGCACCTGTCCTACATCGGCGACACCACCATGGGCTCCGGCGTCAACGTGGGCGCGGGCTCCATCACCTGCAACTACGATGGCGTGCACAAGCACAAGACCGTCATCGGCAAGGACGCCTTCATTGGCTCCGACACCATGATGGTCGCGCCCGCCCAGATCGGCGACGGCGCGCTCGTGGCCGCTGGCTCCGTCATCACCGAGCCGGTCCCGGCAGACGCGCTCGGTCTGGGCCGCGCCCGTCAGGTAAATATTGAGGGCTGGGCCGCCGATTATCGCCGTCGTCTGCACGAGGACGACGAGGTATAACGTTTTACCAAGCACAAAAGGAGCTGCTCCATGGGGGCGGCTCCTTTTTCTATCGTGACCTGCGCAACCGGATGAGTGGTCGGTTCGTGTCCGTTGGCGGTAAAGACGTTATCAGGACCCGATAAACCCCGCCGCGCGGTTACAATGCAACAAGGCATCTATATGGCATTCGATGTATAAAGGAGAAGGGTAATGCCGATTAATGATCCCGAGAAGTCGGAGAATATGCGCAAGTCCATCCGCGTGTATTCCGGTTCCTCCAACCGTCCCCTCGCTCAGAAGATTGCTGAGTACCTTGGGGTCGAGCTTTCGGGCCTTACGCTAAAGCAGTTCGCCAATGGTGAGATTTACGCCCGCTACGACGAGACCGTCCGCGGCGCCGACGTCTTCCTGATTCAGTCCGTGGCCGGCGGCAACGTCAACGACATGCTCATGGAGCTGCTCATCGCCACCGACGCTGCCAAGCGCGCATCCGCCCGCTCCATCACCGCCGTTATCACCCACTACGGCTATGCCCGCCAGGACCGCAAGGCCGGCCCGCGCGAGCCCATCACCGCCCGCCTCGTCGCCAACCTGCTCGAGCGTGCCGGCGTCAACCGCATCATCACCCTCGACCTGCACCAAGGCCAGATCCAGGGCTTCTTCGATATCCCGGTTAACCACCTGTCCGCACTGCCGCTGTTTGGCCAGTACTACAACGACATGCACTTCGACACCGACAACCTGGTTGTCGTCTCCCCCGACGTGGGTCGCGCCAAGGCCGCCAAGAAGCTGTCCGACATGCTCGGCTGCGACCTGGCCATCGCCCACAAGGGCCGTCCGCGCCACAACGCCGCCGAGGTCATGGGCATCATCGGTGACATCAAGGGCAAGACCTGCATCATCAACGACGACATGATCGACACCGCTGGCACCCTGTGCGCCAACGTCAAGGAGCTCAAGGCTATGGGCGCCGGCGACATCTACGTCTGCGCCACCCACGGCATCTTCTCCGGTCCGGCCATCGAGCGCCTGAACGATGCCCCCATCGTCGAGTGCGTCGTCACCGACGCCATCCCCGTCGAGGTCGGCGGCAAGATCAAGACTATCTCGGTCGCCGAGGAGTTCGCTCAGGCCATCTCCGCCGTTTACCACGAGGAGCCCGTCTCCACGCTCGTCGGCGGCGACTTCGCGCTGTAGTCGCATCGTCCTTGCAACCCGGCGCATCGCCGCCGGAACAGAAGAAACCCCCGCGCTCCCCCTTGCTTCGCAAAGGTCGCGCGGGGGTTTCTTCTGTTCCGGCGGCTCGCTCTGCCGCGGCCGCGCTTTTGTCTGGTGGGATTTCGCTGAAACGAAGTCTCGCCTTCGGCGGGCGTGGTAGCCTTTGTCGTTGAACGAACTACTTATGTAACGAAAGGAAGCCTATGGCAGCTGCACAGCCGCTTAAGATTCGCATGGTTGCCGGGCTTGGCAACCCGGGCGAGGAATATGCCGAAACCCGCCACAACGCCGGCTTTAAGGCGATCGATGAGCTGGCCCGTCAGGCCGGTGTCACGTACTGGAAAAACCAGGCCGGCGCCGAGGTCGCGCTCATCAACATCAACGATCCCGAGGAAGAGGGCGGCAAGCGCCAGATTGTACTGGTCAAGCCTCAGTCGTACATGAACACCTCGGGCGGACCCATCTCCAAGCTCTGCCGCGAGTACAAGATCAAGGCCGAGGAGCTGCTCGTCATCCACGACGAGCTCGACATTCCCGCCGGTGACGTGCGCGTCAAGGTGGGCGGAGGCCATGCCGGTCACAACGGCCTGCGCTCCATCATCGACAAGATGGGCAGCCGCGACTTTAGCCGTATCCGCACCGGCATCGGCAACCCTCCCGGCAAGATGGCCGTGGCCGACTACGTGCTCAAGCAGCTGCGTGCCCGCGAGGCCGAGGATTTCCAGGACACCTGCGCCCGCGCGGCCGACGCCGCGGGCCTCGCCATCGTGCACGGCGTGATCTATGCCCGCGACCACGTCAACGGCGCCGCTTCCTCCAACGGCAAGCACTAAAACCTACCATTTAGGGATGTTTATTTTGGCAGGTTTTATCTACAGAAACGCCCCGGTGGCCGCATCGCAATAAACCCCGCGCTGCCATACACGCATAACACCCCAAAGGGGGCCGGCCTCATCACAACCCGAGGCCGGCCCCCTTTGCCGTTTTGCCTGATAAAACCGACCAAAATAAACCTATCCCTATTTGGTAGGTCGAAGTGGATAAACCCTTTTCCCAACCGCCGAAGATACACGTAAACGGCATGTCCATGAGGGTATAATTTGCACCGTATGTCTGCACAACGCCTGTGCGCGTACGGTTTTATTCGGGCTACCGTCCATTTCCGTGGAGGCACGGTTCGGCAGCCCTAACAAGAGAGGGGTTCTATGTATAAGATCCTGGAGAAGACGCAGTTCTCGGAGAAGGTGTTCAAGTTCCGCATCGAGGCGCCTGCAATCGCCAAGCATGCGCACGCTGGACAGTTCCTCATGGTCCGCGCCAACGAGACGGGCGAGCGCGTCCCGTTTACCCTGGCCGGCTGGAACGGTGACGAGGGCTGGGTCGAGTTCATCTTCATGGTGATCGGCAAGACCACCGAGATGCTGTCCACCTACGAGGCCGGCGAGTCGCTGCGCGACGTCGTGGGCCCGCTGGGCGTTCCCACCGAGATGGCCGAGGGCCCCTGCGCCGTCATTGGCGGCGGCGTCGGCCTGGCAATTGCCTTCCCGGTCGCCAAGCACCTGGTCGAGACCGGTCACGAGGTGCACGCCATCATGGGCGCCCGCACCAAGGACCTCCTGCTCATGGAGGACCAGTTCCGCGAGCTCCTCGACGAGGACCACATCCACATCACCACCGATGACGGTTCCTACGGCGAGCAGGGCGTTGTCACCGCTCCGCTGGAGCGCCTGCTGCAGGACAAGGCCGTGAGCCAGGTCTTCTGCGTCGGCCCCGTTCCGATGATGAAGTTCTCGACCCTCACCGCCCAGAAGTACGACACCCCCATCACCGCGTCCCTCAACCCCATCATGGTTGACGGCACCGGCATGTGCGGCTGCTGCCGCGTCGAGGTGGGCGGCGTGACCAAGTTCGCTTGCGTCGACGGCCCCGACTTCGATGCCACCCTGGTCGACTGGGATGACCTTCGCGCCCGCCAGGCCGCTTACCGTTCCGAAGAGGGCGAGTCCCTCAAGGCCTATGAGGAAAAGAGCTGCGCATGCCACTAGTTAACGGTCGTTTCGTTGCCGATATGAAGTCGCCCCGCACCCCCGATAACGAGGAGCCGGCTGCCGAGCGCGCCTGCGACTTCCGCCCCGTCGACAAGGGCTTCACCGAAGAGATGGCGCTGGCCGAGGCCGAGCGCTGCCTCAACTGCAAGAAGCCGTTCTGTGTTGAGGGCTGCCCCGTCAACATCAACATTCCCCGCTTTATCGAGCAGATCCGCGCGAAGGACTTCGGCGGCGCTCTCGATACCATTCGCGAGGACTCCATGCTTCCCGCCATCTGCGGCCGCGTCTGCCCGCAGGAGAACCAGTGCGAGGGCAAGTGCATCCGTGGCAAGAAGTCCGAGCCCGTGGCCATCGGCCAGCTCGAGCGCTTCCTGGGTGACCGCCCCGAGCTCGCCTCCACGCCCAAGATGGCCCCCAAGAACGGCAAGAAGGTCGCTGTCGTCGGCTCCGGCCCGTCCGGCATCACCTGCGCCGGCGAGCTCGCCCGTAACGGCTTTGACGTCACCGTCTTCGAGGCCTTCTTCACCGGCGGCGGCGTGCTGGTCTACGGCATCCCCGAGTTCCGTCTGCCCAAGGCAGTCGTCAAGCGCGAGATTGACGGCCTGGAGGACATGGGCGTCAAGTTTGAGTACAACTCCGTCGTGGGCAACATGGCCACGGCCGAGGAGCTGTTCGAGCAGGGCTTCGACGCTATCTACGTGGCGACCGGCGCTGGCCTGCCCAAGTTCCTCAACGTCCCCGGCGAGAACCTGCCCAACGTCTTCTTCGCGAACGAGTACCTCACCCGCGTGAACCTGATGAAGGCCAACAAGTTCCCCGAGTACGACACCCCCACCAAGCACGGCAAGAACGTCGTTGTCTTTGGCGGCGGCAACGTGGCCATGGACGCCGTCCGTACCGCCAAGCGCCTGGGCGCCGAGCACGCCATCATCGCCTACCGTCGTACCGAGGACGAGATGCCCTGCCGTCGCGCCGAGCTGCACCATGCTAAGGCCGAGGGCGTCGAGGTTCTGCCGCTCGTCTCCCCGCTCGAGTTTGTCGCTGGCGAGGACGGCTCCGTGTGCGCCGTCAAGGTCCAGAAGATGGAGCTCGGCGAGCCCGACGAGTCCGGCCGCCGTCGCCCGGTGCCCATCGAGGGCGCCATCGAGGAGATCCCCTGCGACGTCGCGATCTCGGCTATCGGCACCAACGCCAACCCCTTCGCTGCCAAGATCGGCGGCAAGATGGAGCTCAACAAGTGGGGCTACATCGTCGCCGACGAGGAGACCGGCCAGACCACCGATCCCCGCATCTGGGCCGGCGGCGACATCGTCACCGGTGCCGCTACGGTCATTCTGGCGATGGGCGCCGGCAAGAAGGCCGCCGCTTCGATCACCAAGAGCCTGCTGGGCGAGTAATCACCTGCAGCACTAGCCATCAAACGGCAAAGTCCCCGTCGAGCACACGCCCGGCGGGGACTTTTTTCTATGCCGGCCGCCCCAACCACCACGATGGGGCAGGCACCTTTGTGGTGGTTGGGGACTTGCCCGGTCGTTTTGTCTCAATCTGTAACAGCTGGAGTCCGTTGAGCCCTGCAGTTGTTACAGATCGAGATATTGTGCCGGCCGCCCACGCCGCATCTCAATCTGTAACAGTTAGAGACCAAATATGCCGCCTGGTGTTACAGATCAAGACGTTGGGCTGACGGCCGAACGGTTCATCTAAATCTGTAACAGTTAGAGCCATTTTCGCTGGCTTGGTGTTACAGATCGAGATTTTGCAAAAGCCGAGGATAGGCACTGCCGCCAAGGCCTTTCCCTCGGCCTAAAACAAAACCCCCACAAAGGTGCCTGTCCCCTTTGTGGGGGTTTGGTCGGCTAGCCTTCGAGCTGGGCGACTTTGTAGCGGTAGGCAGCGGCGATAACGTCTTTGCAGCCTTCGCGGCCCAGCTTGGCGCGGTTGACGACGATGTCTTTACCGCTCGTCATCTTCCACTTTCCGGCACTGTAGCGCTTATAGAACGCCTCGCGCGCCTTCTGCTGCTGCTTGACCAGCTTGGCGCCCTTCTTTTTATTAAGGCCACGCTTCTTGCGCACAATCTCGACGCGGTCCTCAAAAGGAGCGGTCACCAATACGGCAATGTGGTTGGGGTTGTTACGCAGCAGGTAATCGGACAGGCGGCCTTCGATAATGCAGCTCTCGGTCTCGCCCAGGTCCAAAATCACCTGGCTCATCTTCTGGAACAACTTGTCCGAGTACGAACGCGCGTCGTAGCGGTCGGGCAGGAACGCCATGTTCTCCACGGCCAGACGCTCGTCGTAGGCGGCCATCTTGTCGAGCGACTCGCCCGCGCGCAGCGACGCACGCACCAGCAGCTCGTTATCGTACAGCGGAATCCCCAACTCGTTGGCGAGGATGCGTCCAATCTCGTGGCCCTCGGCACCAAAGTCGCGCGCGATGGTAATGACCACAGGACTCTTCTTGTTCTCCAGATCGCTCATCGCGATTCCTTTCTAACAGATAAGAAAAAAGGCTGTTTATCGCCTTTTCCCACGATAGCGTACCTGGGTTTTCCTGGTGCCCAAGATTGGCCTGAAAGAGGAGCGACGCGTACTTTGGTACGCGAGCGACGGTTTGAAGGCCAAGGTTGGGTGCCAGGGAAAGCCAGGCTATGCGGCTACGATGCGGCGTTGGTAAGCTCGGACCAGCAGCGAGATACCAAAGTTGAGCACAAAGTACATCGCAAACACCAGGCCGTAGAGCATAAGCACCTGCGACAGATCGATCGCGTGAGCCATCACGACGTTTGCCGTGTACATGAGCTCGGCCACGTTAATGCCCGAAAGATACGAGCTGTCCTTGATGACGGTCGTGCATTGGCTAAACAGCGCCGGGATGATCGTCTTAAACGTCTGCGGCAGAATGATGTAGCGCATGGTGGCAAAGAAGCCAAAGCCCTGGCTCTGCGCTGCCTCAAACTGGCCGCGCGGAATCGAGTTGAGGCCGCCGCGTACAATCTCGGCCATAACAGCGCTGGTAAACAGCGTAAAGGCGATGGTCGAAATCACAATGTCCAAACCCTGCACCGTAAAGTAGATAAACAGGATCCACAGCAGGTTCGGCGTGCAACGGAACAGCTCGATATAGGCGCTCACCAGAATACGGAACGGGCGGGGCGCATAGCTTTTAACAAGCGCCAGCACCGTGCCAAAGATGAGCGAGAAAAAGATCGACAGCGCCGAGATCTCGATGGTCTTAACAAAGCCGCCCCAAATGTAGAGCAGGTTGGTCGCGTTGAAGATTTCCATGCGCTAGGCCTCCTCTACGTTGTCGAGCCCCAGCTCGGCGAGGCTCACGCCGCGCGGACGCTCCTTGGAGCGGCGCTCGAGCCACTGCACCAGCATGGCGAGCGGAAAGCAGATGATGAAGTACATAAGGCAGCAGACGATGTATCCCTGCAGGTAACCGTACAGACTCACAAAGTTGTCGGAACGGTACATAAGGTCGCCGCCGGCCACAAGCGCCAGCACCGACGTGTTCTTGACTAGGTTGAGTGCCTGGTTGCACAGCGGCGGCAGAATGATCTTGAATGTCTGGGGCAGCACGATGTACCAGTACGCCTGCGCACGGGTGAAGCCCTGGCTCTGCGCCGCCTCCATCTGACCGCGCGGAACCGCCTCGATACCGGTGCGGATAACCTCCGAGATGTAGGCCGCGTGATACAGGCCCACGCCCAAGAAGCCCAGCACGAACGGCGCGATGCGCACCGGCTGGTCGGCACCGGTTATGGCCTGCAAAAACTGCGGACCAGCCATGTACATAAAGAGCACCTGCACGGGCAACGGGGTGTTCTGGTAAAACTCCACGTACACGCGGCTTATGGCGCGCAGCACGCGCGAACGGGTGGTAGAGAACACACCCAGCAGCGTGCCCAGCACCAGCGACAGCAGCAGACCGGCAACGACCACCTGTAGCGTCACGCCAAAGCCCTCCCAGAAGGGCCCCATGTTTTGAAATGTCGTCGACCAACGGTCGGCGTCAAATAATCCTTCGAGCATTTGATTCCTTCCTTGGACGATGCGCCTATACAAGACCCCAGGTCTTGACCTCTTGGTCGAGCCAGCCATCGGCCAGGCGATCGCAAATCACCTGATCGACCACGGCCGAAAGGTCGCAGCCCTTCTTGGTCGCCACGCCGTAGCCCTGCTCGCCAAACTTGACCTCGGGCTGCAGCAGCTCAACGGTCTCGTTCATGTAGCCGGCCAGCGTGGAGCGGTCCATGGCAAAGACGTCGATATTGCCGGCGTCGAGCGAACTCTTGATGATGGGATAGCCGCTAAAGGCCCTAAACTCGGGCTTGCAGCTAAAGCCGTTGTCCTTGATCATCTGCTCGATCAGGCCCTGCGTGGTAGCACCCTGGCTCACGCCGATGACCTTGCCGTCCAGGTCCTCAATCGAGGTGAAGCCCGAACGCTTCTTGACCATGAGTCCCACGTAGTCGGTACGGTACGGCGTCGAGAAATCCCAGCTCTTCTTGCGCTCGTCGGTGATGGTGTAGGTCGCCGCAACCACATCGAGCTGGCCGTTATCGATCAGCGGACCGCGCGTCTTGGGCGTTACATCGGTGAACTCGACAAGCTCCTGGGCGCGGGCCTCCTTGTAGCTCACGCCAAAGACGGCAGCGGCGATCTGGTAGCACAAATCGACTTCCATGCCCTCAAAGCGGCCCTTGGCGGTGTCGTAATAGCCGTAACCGGGAACATCCTTCTTAACGCCGGCATTCAGATGGCCGCGCGACTTAATGGCCGCAAGCTTAGACCCCTTGTCGGAGCCCTCGCCGCTGGCGGAGTTGCCGCAACCGGTAAGCGCGGTCCCCGTCAGCGCAAGCATGCCGGCGCCAACCAGCTGCAAAAAGTGACGGCGCGACACGGCCGCCCTCGTCATATCCGTCATGTCCATCACCGCGCCTAGTGCAGAATCTTGGACAGGAACTCGCGGCAGCGCGGGTTCTCGGGGTTATCGAAGAAGTGCTCGGGCGTGCCCTCCTCCAGAATGCGGCCGTCCTCCATAAAGATGACGCGGTCGGCCACCTGGCGCGCAAAGCCCATCTCATGCGTCACGCAGATCATGGTGATGTCCTCCTGCGCAAGCTCAATCATAACGTCCAGAACCTCCTGGACCATCTCGGGGTCGAGCGCCGAGGTCGGCTCGTCAAACAGGATGATGGGCTGCTTGGTACACAGGGCACGGGCGATGGCGATGCGCTGCTGCTGACCACCCGAGAGATTCTGCGGATACTCGCCGGCCTTATGCGCCATGCCGACGCGCTTGAGCGCGGCGATGGCGATCTCGGTCGCCTCCTCCTTGCTCTTCTTTTGCAGCTTGATGGGCGCGAGCGTCAGGTTGCCGAGCACCGTCATGTTGGGATACAGGTTGAACTGCTGAAACACCATGGAACTATACTTGCGAGCCATCTCCAGGTGGTTCTTTTTGGTGAGCGGCGTACCGTCGATGATGACCTCGCCCGACGTGGGCTCCTCAAGATAATCGACACAGCGGATGAGCGTCGACTTACCCGAGCCGGAAGGCCCGATCATTACGAGCTTCTCGCCGCGCTTGACGGTGAGGTTGATATCTTTGAGCACATGCAGGTCGCCAAAGTACTTGTTGAGATGCTTGATCTCGATCATGTCTGCCATGAATGTCCCTTCCCTGCGTTTACACGAGTTGAACTATTGTACGGAAAGAACCACGTTTCCGCAGCCCACACTACATTCCCGTAAAGAACCCGCAATCTTCCACCCACTCATTGGGGACGGACTTAAATGAGTACCCCCGTGGGTACTCATTTAAGTCTGTCCCCAATGGGCATCGAAAATAATACAACCGCCCTTGTTGAGCATAAGTCAGCGAAAACCCGTACACGCGAGCAAGGTGACGTGAAATGAAAGGGCGCAGACCTTATGGTCGCGCCCTTGAAATTGAACGTCAGATTGCCGCGTGTACGGGTTTACAGCGTCGAGCCGTTACGCGGTTTGGTAAAACCGCGTAACAAATTACGCGAGTTTGGCACCGACGATCTTTGCCGCGGCAGGCTTGTCGAAGTTGCCGCCGGTGGCCTTGCCCAGAGCGCCCATGACCTGGCCCATCTGCTTCTTGGACGTGGCACCCAGCTCGGCGATAACTTGCTCAATCAGGGCCTCGAGCTCCTCGCCCGAAACCTGCGCGGGCAGCAGGCTCTCCAGAATCTTGACCTGCTCGGTCAGGTTGTCGGTACGCTCTTGGTCGGTGCCGGCCTTGATGGACATCTCCAGCGTCTCGCTCGTCTGCTTAATCAGACGCTTGATCATGCTGTTGACGTCTTCCTCGGTCACATCGCGGCGCTCGTTGACCTCGATATTCTTCACCTCGGCCTTGACCTGGCGAATGATGGACAGGCGAACCTTGTCCTTAGCCTTCATGGCTGCGATCATTTCCTTCTGCAGCTCTTCGTTGGTCATCTGCAAATCCTCCTCAATAGTGCGGGCGACACTCACACGAGCGCCGCCCCATGATTACTCAGTCGTCGACGAATTGTCGGTCGAACTCTTGGTGACGCCCTTCAGGCTCACGTTATAGGGTACGTCCTTGGGCATGGGGTTGACGGTAATGTCGGCGTCCTTCTTGTACTGCTCCAGCCACTCACTGTACGCGGTACTGGCCGCCTGCGTCTTCACCACGTTGGAGACGTACTTCTTGATGGCCTTGGGCACCTGGTTGATGTCATCAACCTGATTATCGACATGGAAGTAGTCGGTGCACTTGATGATGTGGTAGCCATAGGTCGACTCGATGACTTCGCTCACGTCGCCCTTGTTGAGCCCCTCGAGCGCCGTCTTGTAGCTGTCGACAAAGGTGGTGAGCTTATCCCAGCCCACATCGCCCTTCTTCTCCTTGGAACCGGTGTCCTCGGAGTACTGCTCAACGGCGTCCTCAAAGCTCAGCTCACCGGAGTTGATCTTGTCCAGGCACTCCTGCGCCTTGGCCTTGGCGGCAGCCTTGTTCTCGTCGGAAGCGTCGGAATCAACCTTGATCAGGATGTTCGACGAGCGGCGGGCGTCGTTGTAGCTGGACAGGTTTTCGTTGATGTAATCGACGATCTCGCTGTCCTTGGGCTTGCTCGTGGGCGCGACGGCATCCTTGAGTTTCTGCTGCGCCAGACTCTCCTTGAGCGAATCCTTGTAGGTATCCTCGGTATAGCCGTAGGTCTTGAGGGTCTTCTTAAAGGCCTTGGCACCGCCCGCGCTCTTGCATGCGTCCTTCCAAGCCTTCTCGACCTCCTCGTCCGACACCGTCACGCCGTTCTCCTTCTGTGCCTGTTGAAGCAGAATCTGCTGCGTGTAGGAGTCGATGAGTTGCTTGCGGTACTTCTTGGGCGTGAGGTCGTTGTCGACCAGGTACTGCGCCCAGTCCTTGTCCTTGGTGTAGCCGTAGGACGTGCGCATGCTCATGATCTGCTTGGTCACGGTGTCCTCGGTGAGGTTGGTGCCGTTGATAGTGGCAGCTACACCGCCGGTAAGCTTGTAGCCCGAGGTATCCTCCGCCTGCGACATCAGGCCGGAGCACGCCATGGCCGAGACGGAAAGCAGCATTGCCAGCACGCCGATGACCACCAGAACGATCTTGACGGTCTTGGACACGCGGGTCTTGCGCTGCTTCTTGCGAGAGCTGGAGGCGGCGCGAGCCTGCTGCTCGGGCGTCGGCTCGGGTGCGGGGTTCTTTTTCTTATTTGCCATAGTTGGCCTTTCGCATAACGAATCGAACAAACGGCATTGTGTCACAACGCAGCCCCCGCGGCACGCTTGGTGCATTGGGGACAGGTTAATCTGCACCATTTTGGTGCAAAGGGGACAGCTCTGGCAGCCGGCAGTTAGGGACGTTCCTTTTCTGCCGGCAGTTAGGGACAGTCCCCAAGTGCCGGCACATAAGGAACGTCCCTAGGTGCCGGCTTAGCCCCACCTTAGAAGTGGCGGCGGATGGCGTCGACCATGCCCTGCGGCGTGGTCTGGCCGAGCACGTCGGCTGCGGCATCGGCGTCCATAAAGATGTTCATGAGCGCCTGCAGAGCCTCGACCTGGCCGCCCGGCTCGGCGATGCCCAGATTGATGACGATCTGCGCCGGCACCGGAGCGCCCATGCCAGCCATAGCGTTAAATGTCACGGGCGCGGAGGGCTTCACCACCGCGATATAGGGCTTGGCCACAAACCCCGGATCGGTATGCGGAATGGCAATGTTTGCCGCCGGCATGGCAAGACCCGTGGGATAGGCATCCTCGCGCGTGCGAACGGCGTCGAGCCAACCGTCGGCAATGTAGCCGCGCGGAGCAAGCTCACTCTCGAGTTGCGCAAACACCTCACCCGGCGTCGCACACTCCCAATCAAAAAACACCAGCTCAGGCGTAAACAGCGCTTCGTTATCCGCCATGCGCTCACCTCTCTCACCTAGTCATTCAGGAACGTCCCCGATGACTACCCAAAACAAAAGGTGGCCACGCGCGCCTTGGCGCCAATGACCACCCTGACCACTCAACTAAATTGTACTGTGCGCCGCTAGACGCGGGGCGCATCAATTGCGACCTTGCCGCTCTCCAGCACGTGGACGCGGCCGTCGGCGAGCATTTGCACGACCTCGGGATACAGCACGTGCTCAATCGCGTGGATGTGCTCCTCGAGCGCGTCGACATCCCAGCCCTCCTCGACAGCCAGCGCACGCTGGGCGATGATGGGACCGTTGTCGTAGACCTCGTTGGCAAAATGCACGGTCACGCCAGTTACCTTGACGCCGCGCGCAAAGGCATCGTCAATCGCATGCGCACCGGTAAAGCTCGGCAGCAGCGCCGGATGCAAGTTGACCACGCGGTTGGGAAACGCCGCCAGCAGCGGTGTGTGCACCATGCGCATATAGCCGGCCATCACCACGTACTCGCAGCCGCGCTCGAGCAGCTCGTGCGCGATGATCTCGTCGGCGGCAATAGGGTCGGCATAGACATCCTTGGACAGCGTGAGCGTCTGGATGCCCGCGCGCTCAGCGCGCTGCAAACCCTTAGCCGAAGGACGGCTCGACACCACAAGCTCAATCGAGGCGTTGAGCTTACCGGCGGCGATCAGATCGATCAGCGCCTGCAGGTTGGTACCCGAACCGCTGATGAGCACACCGATCTTGAGCGGCTCGACCGTATCGGTGCCGGTCGGACGGGTGTAGGGCACAAAGCCCAGGCCCTCACTAGCAGCCATCTGCTCGTTAGCGCTCATCGGAGTACACGACCTTACCGGAACCCTCGACGCACTCGCCCACGCGGAACGGCTTCTCGCCCAGCGCGACCAGGGCTTCGGTAACCGCGGCCTCGTCCTCGGGGGCGACGATCAGGCACAGGCCGACGCCCATGTTGAAGGTCTTGCATGCCTCGTTGGGCGCGAGCTCGGCCTGACGCGACACGTAGGTGATGACGGGCGGAACGTCCCAACCCATCTCGGCGCCGTTGCGGGTGACCACGGCGTCGACGTCGTCGGCGAGTGCACGGTTGAGGTTCTCGGTAATACCGCCGCCAGTGATGTGGGCGATAGCGTGCACGTTGGCGCCGCCGCGCAGCAGCTCCAGAATCGGCTTGACGTAGATGCGCGTGGGAGCCAGCAGGGCGTCTGCCAGCGATGCGCCGCCGAGTTCCTCGAGCGGACGGCTCAGCTCCTCGGCCTTAGCGGCGGCCTCGGGCGTGCCCGGCTTAATGCCGTCGACGCCAATGACCTTGCGCACGAGCGAGTAGCCGTTGGAGTGCACGCCAGTGGAAGGCAGGCCCAGGATCACGTCGCCGGGGCGGACGTTCGCGGGGTCGAGCATCTTGGGACGGTCGACAACGCCCACGGTAAATCCGGCAAGGTCGTAGTCGGCAGGAGCCATGACGCCGGGGTGCTCGGCCATCTCACCGCCCACGAGCGCGCAGCCCGCGAGCTTACAGCCATCGGCCACGCCCTTGATGATCTTTGCCATGTGCCCGGCCTCGATGTGACCGATGGCAACGTAGTCCAGGAAGAACAGCGGCTCGGCGCCCGAAGCCAAAATGTCGTTGACGCACATAGCGACCAGGTCCTGGCCCACCGTCTCGTGACGGTCCATGATCTGGGCAAGCACGAGCTTGGTGCCCACGCCGTCGGTACCGCTAATCAGAATCGGGTCTTCCATATCCTTAAGCGCGGCAGCCGAGAACAGGCCACCGAAGCCACCGATGCCGCCGATGACCTCGGGACGGTTGGTGTCCTTAACCATCTGCTTAATGGCGTCGACGGCGCGGCCGCCCTCGGCGGTATCGACGCCGGCATCCTCATACGTCACATGCTTGCTGTCGCTCATCTGAGCCTTCCTCTCCCACTACCGTCCGCCGCCCGGGCGCCAAACGGTGCTCATAGTTGCGTTCATTTCGGCGCGCGCCATAACAACGCGCGCCGCTCAATCAACAAAACAGCAGGTAAAACCTACCAAAATAAACCTGTCCCTACATGGCAGGTTTTAGGCCTCGCCGTGCTTCTCTTCCCAGCTACGGTCGTCGTATTTCTCGACCACGGCGTCGTCGTCAAAGTGCAGCGGCTTGTCCAGGCTGCGGGGCTTAAAGCCCTCCATGAACTTGTCGCGGCCAAAGCTCTCGGGAATCGCCACGGGGTAGCGGCCGGTAAAGCACGCATCGCAGTAACCGCCCTTGGGCATGACCTTAAGCAGGCCCTCGACCGAAAGGAAGGCCAGCGAATCGGCACCGATATACTCGCAAATCTCGTCGACCGTCTTGTTGGCGCTGATGAGCTGCGACTGCACGTCGGTATCGATGCCGTAGAAGCACGGCCAGATGACCTCGGGCGAGTTGATGCGGATATGAATCTCCTTGGCGCCGGCGTTGCGCAGCATCTTGACGAGCTGCACCATGGTGGTGCCGCGCACGATGGAGTCGTCGATGACGACCAGGCGCTTGCCCTTGATGTTGTCGCGAAGCGGGTTGAGTTTCATACGCACGCCCATGGCGCGCAACTCCTGCGTGGGCTCGATAAACGTACGGCCCACATAGCGGTTCTTGATGAGGCCCTCGCCAAAGGGAATGCCGCTCTCGTGCGAATAGCCCTCCGCGGGCGGCAGGCCGGAGTCGGGCACGCCGATGACCAGGTCGGCCTCGACGGGCTCCTCATGTGCCAGCTGACGACCCATGTCATAACGGCAGGCGTAGACGCTCTTGCCGTTCATGATGGAATCGGGGCGAGCAAAGTAGACCTGCTCAAAAATGCAGTTGGCAGGCTCTTCGGCGGCAGGCACGCCCTGCTCGGACACAAGGGCCTCGGCGCTGATGCGCAAAATCTCACCGGGGCGGACGTCGCGGACGTACTCGGCGCCCACGATATCGAGCGCGCAGGTCTCGGAGGCAACGACCCAGCCGCCAGCGTGCGTGACATGGACGGCGGAGTCGACCGTCGCGGCGCCGTCCTGCGACGGCAGCTGCGAAACGGATGCGGCATCGGCCTGGTCCAGGCCCTCGTCCACCAGCTTGCCCAGCACAAGCGGGCGAATGCCGTGCGGATCGCGGAATGCGTAAAGCGCCTGCTCGTTGATGAGCGTCATGGCGTAGCCGCCGCGCACGAGCTCCATGGTCTTGCGAATGCCCTCGCGCAGATGGCCTGTACGCTGAGTAAAGTAGCCGATAAGCTTGGTCGCGACCTCGGAATCCGAGTTGGAGAGGAACGGCACGCCCAGCTCGATCAGCTGGCGGCGCAGCTCGTCGGTGTTGACCAGAGTGCCGTTGTGTGCGAGCGCGATAATGACGCTATTGATGGTAGAGAGGTGCGGCTGAGAGGCTTCCCAGCTCTTGGCGCCGGCGGTGCCGTAGCGCACGTGGCCCACGGCCAGCTGACCGGAGAGTGTCGACAGGTCGGCGTTGGAGAACACGCGGTCGAGCAGGCCCAGATCCTTGCGGACCATAACCGTGCCGCCATCACCCACGGCGATTCCCGCCGATTCCTGGCCGCGATGCTGCAGCGCGCGCAGACCAAAGTACGTCAGTCGAGCCACATCGCGATCGGGTGCCCACACACCAAAAATGCCGCATTCCTCATGCAGCTGGTCGGAGTCCGGATCATACGTCGACATGGTCTTCACCTGTCCCGCGGCACGCTCGGCCGCGCGGATGGTTTCTTGAGACATGGCATCCCCTCAGAGCCTCGTTATTTGGCGTTACCCGCCCTATTATACGCACGGCAAGGCAAGCGCTCCCGCGCATGAGCAGCGCTTTTTAAAAGCCCACCGAGCTTATAATCCATTTTGCGGCCAAACATTTTATTGGGCAACCTGCCTTCGGGGTCAACGGTCCCGTATGCCTCCGTCGCGGCGCGTCTCGTCCACCGTTAGGGCCTACATTGCTGCAATTGGGCCATTCGTCCTGTCTTTTAGCAGGTCGGCGGCGTATCCTTGTAGCCTACAACAAAGCGAGAAAGGTTCTGTATGGATCGAAACGAACTCGACCCCAGCGTCCCCAGCGCCACGGAGGTCAAGAAGATCCCCCTCATCATTAAGGTGTACGCCGTCCTGTGCATCCTGTCCGGCGTGGGCACGCTCCCTTCGGTCGGCGCCTTTATGTGGCAGGTCATCACCGCGCTCATCAACGGCAACGCCGCCGCCAAGCTCGGCGACAACACGCTCGTCGCGGTCGGCCTTATCGTCGCCGGCATCATGCTCTCGGCTGCCAGTGCTGTCATCTTGATCATCTTTGGCCTAGACCTCATCAAGAACCAGCGTCGCAATGCCGCCCGTCTGTCCTATATCCTTATCGCGTTTACCGTCGTCGAGCTTTTGGTTGACGTGATGCTCCAGGGCATCGGGCCCTTCTTGCTGCGCCCTGCCATCCAGCTCGGCATCCTCGTCGCACTTTCGGCCACCGTCGACCCCACGCTGCGCCAGGAGCGCGAGCTGCAGCGCCGCCTGCAGGAGATGCTCGACCGCGACGCCGCCGCCGAGGGCATGCTCGGGCGCGATGAAACCGGCGAAGGCTACATCAAGCTCAACTACTTCAACCTGTTCTGGGTATTCTTTGTCTGCTGCATACTCGGCCTGGTCCTGGAGGATATCTGGCATATGACCGTCAACGATCCGGGTGTCTACCAGGACCGCGCCGGTATGCTGTTTGGCCCCTTCAGCCCCATCTACGGCTTTGGTGCCGTGCTCATGACCATGGTGCTCAACCGCTTCTATAAAAAGAACCCCATCATCATTTTCCTGGTGAGCGCCCTGCTCGGCGCCAGCTTTGAGGTGTTCGTGGGCTGGTTTATGCAGACCGCGTTTGGCGTGGTCTCGTGGAGCTACTCGCACATAACGCTGTTCGGTATGCCCGACCCGCTCGTGGTCCTCACGGGCGGACGCACCTGCACGGGCTTCGCCTGTCTGTGGGGCCTGGGCGGCCTCATCTGGATCAAGCTGCTGCTGCCCAGATTGCTCAAACTCATCAACATGATTCCCTGGAAGAGCCGCTACTCGGCCACCGTCATCTTTACCATCATCATGCTGGTCGACGGCGTCATGACGCTGCAATCGCTCGACTACTGGTACCAGCGTGTCAACGGCACGGTCAACGATATTCCCGTTGCGCAGTTCTACGGCAAGTACTTCGATAATGAGTATATGGAAAATCGCTTCCAGAGCATGACCATGAGCCCCAAGGACGCCACACGCGTATAGCGCGGGCGCTGGCGCAAGTCGGTTCCAACGGACAAGTAAGCCCGCTGGCAGTTCAGCCTAACTGCCAGCGGGCTTTTGCTATAAATGAGCTCGAATTGATCGCAAAGCCCTATGCCTCGCGCTCGACCTCGTTCACGCATTCATTCTTGATGGTGCCGACAAGCGTCTGCAGGGCATCGACCACGTGCGGACGAATGTCTCCGCCAATGAGCACGAGCATGATGTCATCGCCCACGGAAAGCTCGCCGCTTGCCAGCCACACGCGCACATAGCCGATACCCGGCATCGCTCGCGTCGCCTCAATGGCAGACCGCACCTTTTCGGCATCGTAGTCAAAGACCATGCCGCCCACCTTGTGGCCCGGCGCCACGCCATCGGTCTCGACTCCGCGCACCTCGGCCTTGGGCGTCGCGCGTACCACGCCGTTATGCGTCAGATACATACCGCACGCCGGCGCCGAAGCGTCGGCCTTGGCCTCGCGCAGCCAAGCATCAATCGAAGGCATCGTTTTGCCATTCTCGAGCATCATTTCCCCTTTTTTATCTCTTATGCCGTCGGGCGACGACTCGCCCTTCAGTACCTCCGCTGCCCGCAATGCAACCATTAGTTCTCAACGGGGGTAAGAATCATCACGGCACGCTTGTTCCTTAGCGCCGAAGGCGAACACGTGATAAGCGTGAGCACCTTATCAGCCTTGGCAGCACGGCTCTCAGCGTCGCTCGCCACGGCGGAAGCACCGTCAATCATCTCGGAAAGATAGGCCTTCAGGCCGTCTCCGCCCTCAAAGTTGGGAGTACGCGCTTTTCGGTACGAGTCCTCGACCACCTTGGTCAGCAACGGCTTAAATTTATAGGCGCCGTCGCGCGTGACGTAAAAGGCATATTCGATACCGTCGAAAACCGACTGGTCGGCGCTGTCGGCAATGAAATGGAACATCGAGTTATCCCTCATGTGATGGCCGTAGAGTGTAGTCTGCTGGTCCACCATACCGGGAGCCGTGTCATCGCAGTCAAGGAAAATAGAGCCCACGGGATTTGCCGTGCCGTCAAAGAGCGTGCTCAGGTACTTGGTGTTGTTATCCGTCTGCACCACCGGATAGTTGATAGCGGTACCGGGTACATAAATCCAACCGACGACATCGGGGTTGGTTTGGGCTAGCGTGGCAAAATCAACAATGGGCGCCCCGCTCGCGTCGCTATCGCTCACAGACTTTTTCTCAACCTTTTGATACGAATCGCTTGCTTCCTTGTAGCCCAATTGCGCCTTGATATAGATGCCGGCGGCGGCAGCGATCAGGCACACACCGATCACAATAAGAAGTCTCGCGAAAATCGAACGGCCCTTTTTGCGCTTAGGAGCAGAACTATCCGCCGAGCCGCCGAGCCCGGGCGAAGGCGAACGATGGGCTTGCGATTGCGCCCCGTAACTGGAGGGGCGGCAGGTCGGCAAAGCGCCTTGAACGTGCTGGTTCGATGGCGCCACCGGCCGCGGAGCCCGAACGTGCCCCGCGACATGGGCGGGCTGCGTAGAGGACGTCCGCCCCGGCTGCACCGAGCGCGGCGCGCTTGGATTCGCAGGATCGGGAATCTGGGACAGTTTAAAACGTTTTCCCTGATAATTGGACATATTTCTCCTCTATTGCAGATAAGGCGGCAAGCCGCTTAGGCGTCGGCCATCTCCTGCTTCATCTTTTCGATAACCTTGCGGTACTCGGGGTCGCAAGCGCCTAGAATCTGCGTGGCGTAGATGGCGGCGTTCTTGGCGCCGTTGATGGCAACGCAGGCCACGGGCACGCCCGAAGGCATCTGCACCATCGACAGCAGAGAATCCATACCGCCCAGGTCACTCGTCTTCATGGGCACGCCGATAACCGGCAGCGGCGTAAAGGCAGCCACGACACCACCCAGGTGAGCGGCCTTGCCGGCGGCAGCGATAATCACTTTGATACCGCGATCGGCAGCGGTCGAGGCCCATTCATGGACCTTCGCCGGTGTGCGGTGCGCGCTCGCAATGACGAGCTCATAGGGCACACCGAGCGCCTCGAGCTCGGCGGTGCAGCCTTCCATAACGCCCAGATCGGACTTGGAACCCATGATGATCCCGACGACCGGTTTTTGATCTGCCATAAACAAAGACCTCCTGTTGAGAGCGGCGACGCGGCGGATCCGCGACCCTTAACTACCTGTCTCTTATACACATCTCCGAGCCCACGAGACATGCGCAGATCT
>USHF01000008.1 GCA_900554465.1 uncultured Collinsella sp. | reverse complement strand
TTCTTTAATGACTAGTCGTTTAAGAACGTCCCCAACGACTACCCAGAATGAGAGTGGATAATCTCCCGTTTTTGGCCTATACCAGCGCTAAAAGTGGGAGATTATCCACTCTCATCGAGCAAGTGTCCGAAATTCCGCCCTCATTCCTTCTTAGGACCCTCCGTCCCCGAGGATTCGAGGCTCGTCTGCCGAATGGTTGATGCGGCAACGATGTCGCCATGTCACACTCATAGGTGGCCTGACCCAACCTGGAAGGAGCCTCCATGAGCCTTGACAACGTAACCCTGCGCGCCGCCACGCTCGATGACCTGGCCGGCATCGCCGCCATCTACAACCAGCTGTGGTGCAACACGCTGCGCAACCGCGGCGACGTCGAAGCTGCCGATTTCTGCGCGCGCTTTAACATCGCCATGCAGCTGCAGCGCTCCCCCATCGCACTCGTCGCCGAGACCGAGGGCCGCATTATCGCCGCCTGCTGCATCGGCATCTTCGAGGACGGCAAGCCGCGCACCAATCCCACGTGGGAGCCCTGCTATAACGAGATGTTTGCCCAGGCAACCGAGATGGCAAAGACCGCCGATGCCAAGCTCGAGGGCTCGCTCTTTGGAGACAGCCGCGAAAAGGCCACAGCGGATCGCTTTGCCGCCACAGGCAACGAATATGCCCAGGGTCAACTCAACTTGATTATCATTATGCCTGAATGGCAGGGCAAGGGACTCGGCCGCAAGCTCATCGACCTTGCGCGCGCCGAACTCGCCAAAGCCGGGTGCACCAAATTCTTCCTGATGAGCGACTGCAACTCCGACTGGCAGTTCTACGAGCACCTCAACATGAAACGCATCCTCGAGGACCACAGCCAGGACACCGGCGACGGCTTCATCGTCTACATGTACGGCGGCAACACCCAGGACTAACCCGCCAATATGGACCAGAACCACCACAAAGGTGCCTGTCCCCTTTGTGGTGGTTTGGAGCTCGATGCGGCGGAATGCTAGACTTGCGACGTATCAATTTGGGCCAAAACACAGGGCATACGCAGGGAAGGAGATGCCGTGGCGTCGCTTGCACCGTTCAAAACGTTCATTGCGCCCGCCACCAAAATCGTCGCCCGACTGCGAGGCTCGCTCACCTACAACAACGTGCCCTGCACCGCTCAAACACGCCCCTACCTGGGCCACGTCCCCTACTTTGCACCCAAGCTCGTTTCCGATCCCGAGCAGCGTGAGCAGTAATCCAAGATGCATCTAGCACCGCACAACTCGCGGCGCTACTGTTTTGGTGCAAAGCGACCTGTCCCCCTTGCGCCAACGCCGGGATTGTCGATGCTGCGACCGCGGCGCGATATGAGGCGCGAAACCTCGCCCAGCAACACGCCGATCACCACACCCATGAGGATCGGCAACTTTGACATCTCGGCGGGCGAGCTGTTAAGCGGCACGATTGTCGCAACAATCGAAAGCACGAGCTCTACCACCGGCACCGCAAGCGCTACCGCAAGCACCTTGCCCTCGAAGGGCGCGCGGAACACACGTGGGCGGTCGTCGTATTTACGCAGGCGCCAAAACGCCGGGAACATCGGGATATAGCTCATGAGCAGAAAGACGACGTTCATCGAGAAGAAGACCCAAAAGACGTCGGAACCTTCGCCCAGCGGAATCTGAAGCAGCAGCACCAAGCTGGCAAAACAACCGTTAATGAGTGCTGAGCCGTTGGGCATGCCTGTCTTCTTGGACACCAGCGCAAAGGGGCGCGGCATGTTGCCGTGGCGCGCGGCATAGCTCGCCACGTTGTTGACGCCAAAACTCCAGCAGATCATGTTGGCGAACAGCGTCACCAAAAAGGCCACGCCCACGACCATCGTCAGCGGGTGAGCGCGCCCCACCATGGCGGCAACCGCGTCCACAATGCCCGAATCGAGTGAAAGCTGCTCGGTGGGAACCGCGGCTCCAATACCGATGCCACAGATAATGTAGATCGCCGCGATGGCAACGCCACCGGCGATAACCGCTTTGGGGATATCGCGCGATGGGTTCTTCATCGTGCTGGCAAAGGTCGCGACCACCTCAAAGCCCATAAAGTTGAATAGGATGATTGAAAGATACGTCAGTGAGTTAGTGTCTCCCAGATCGGGGACAAAGGTCTTAAGCGACATATCGTTGGCAAAGCCGTTATTGCAGGCAAACCAGATGCCGACGATTCCCACCACGACGGTAATGAGCACCTTGATGACGGCGCCGCCATCCATGACCCAATCGGCCTCGGCCACCGGCTGCATTGCCATGACCGTGACGCCCCACACAAAGGCAAGCTCGATGGCAATTCGGACCCCAAGCGAAAATTCGATGCCCCATACCGCATTGATGACACTGGGGGACATGCAGGCGATACTTGCCACCCACAGTGGAAAGTTGACCCAATAGCACCAGGAGCAGCGCGCGCCCCAACGGTCGCCCAAGCCCAGGCGAACCCAATCGTACAGGCCGCCCTCGGAATCGAACGCCGTACCGAGCTCGGCCACCACCAGGCCATAGGGAAGCAAAAACGTAATGATGAGGAAGATCCACCAGAAGAACTGAACGTTACCCATGGCAGATGCCGGAGCAGCCGCCTCGATGGTAAAGACAACGCAGATAACCGAGAGGATGACCTCGAACAGGGAGAACTTTTTACCTGCCACGACACGCTCCCCCTACAGCAAAAAGGATGGCATCTGTACCGAAGGCGCAGCCCAAGGTAGGGTTGCAGGCCGCGTCACCGGTGCAGGTGCCATCCCAAAGAAAAGAGAGGATGCAATTGTTGGACCAACGCTCGCGGAACAGGCGCGTGTAGATAACGATACGCTGGTACATAGATACTCCGATCAAAACGGTCGCGCTCGCAACCGGAAACTATCAGCAATTGAATACGCGTCTGACCTGGGAAATTCAAGCGAACAATTGGCCTAACCCGCAATAAATCCCAGATCAGACGCGTACTCAATCAAAGAGGCGGGTACTCCGAAGTGGAGGCAACGGAGTGCCCAAAGAAAAACCCAGCCGACCAAGACATCGAATAAACCGACCATCAATGCCCCGAGATGGTCCGATTCACCGACCGTCCGATTGATCGGCTGGGTTCCCGAAGCATCACGGCTCGGAAAGTCAGACGTTTACTCGGCGTGCTCAGGTGCGCCAGATTGGCGCGAACGAGGAGCGTAGCGTACTGACGCTACGTAAGCGACGAGTGAACGCCAAGGTGGCGTGCCTGAGTTACGCCGAGGGCTCCTGCTGGGTAATGCAGTGGATATTGCCGCCGCCGAAGACGACCTGCTCGGACTGAACGCCGACGCACTTGTAGACGCCCTCGCCCCAGACCTCGTCGTAGATCTTCTGGAGCGTGTCAACGGCCAGCTGGTCGTTCTCGTCGCCGTACTGCGGGACGATAACGCCGTGGTTGGTGACCAGGTAGTTCATGTAAGAGGCGATCAGCGGCTCGTCGGGGACGCGCGGCTCGGCGTTCTCGTCGGCGTCGATGGTGTCGCAGGAAGCCTGATCCATGAACAGCGGGTTCACGGGCATGCAGAGCTTGTAGACCTTCATCTTGCGGCCCTTGGCGTCAACGGCGTTGGAGAGGGTCTCGTAGGCAGCGTGGCACTGCTCGTAGAACGGATACTCGGGATCGTCGGTCCAGATGCAGGCCATGACGCCCGGGGCGATGAACGTGGCGACGTCGTCGATGTGGCCGTTGGTCTCCTCGGGGTCGATGCCCTCCTTGACCCAGATGACCTTCTCGACACCCAGGTAATCCTTGAGGTGCTCGTCCATGTAGGCGCGGAGTTCCTCGCTCCAGGGCTCAAACTTCTTGTGGTACTTGGGCCAGATGGACTCGGGATCCTCTTCCTCCTCGAGCACCGCAGAGCAGGTGCGGCCCGGGGAAAGCAGGCACTGGTCAGTCACGACAAGGGTGCCCTCGCCGTCGACGGTGATGGAGCCGCCCTCGAGGATCATGTCATCGGGACGATAGCGGCGGCAGCCGGAAAGCTCAGCCATCTTAAGGGCAATCTGCTCGTCCTTGTCCCACGGGAAATAGAGGCCGTCGACGAGACCGCCGTAGGCGTTGAAGTGCCAGTGGTTGGCGCGCTTCTCACCCTTGCCGTTGATGACGTAGGTGGCGGCGGTGTCGCGGAACCAGGCGTCGTCGGTGGTCATCTCGATGACGGTGACGTTCTCGTCCTCCTCGAAGACGGCCTTGCAGTTGGCATAGTCGACCTGGTTGGCGCACATATAGACCGGGGTGAACTCGGCGATGGCGCGGGCGATGGCGGCATACTGCTTCTGAGCCGGCTTGGCGCCGTGGGCCCAGGTGTCGGTGCGGTGGGGCCAACCCATCCACACGCGATCCTGCGGGGCGAACTCAGCGGGCATAAAGAAGCCGTCGGCCTTGGGGGTGGACTCGGACTCGGTGATCGTACGCATAAGATTTCCTCCAAATCGAACGATCGCTTGCTGCGGGCGGGTTACCCGCAGCCTAAAACCAAGAGATGGTAGGCGCCCGTTCCCCGGCAAAGGTCGGGGCGCCCGGCGCCGGTTTTCACGGAGTCGCACCGGCAAGCGACGACGTAACCAAGTGCGCGGAGACAAAACGCACGAAGGATACGGAAGAGAGATTGGGGTGGGCGGTGGTTACCGGAGCTATCGCTCACGCCCACCCCGGGGAATGGTTAGCAAACCTGTCGCTTGGGCACGTCTCCGAAGAGGCTAGAGTGCCCGGAGTCGGGAGCGACAAGCCCGACGAAGCGCACGTTGGTACGCGAGGAGGGTTGGAGCCCCAGAACCGGGTGCTCTAGTTCTCCTCGGCCTCGGCGGCCTCCTCAGCGAGACGCTGAGCTGCCAGCTCGGGAGTGAGGCCCTTGTACTCGGTCTCGCGGCCCTTGGCGCTGACGACGCGGACAACCTCGCCGATGAGCAGAAGCACGATGAAGATAACGATCATCGGGAGCTTGTCGCCAATTTCAGCGGCAGAGAGCGGCACCAGCGTTGCAACGATGGCCAGGATCAGCTCGATGCAAGGGATGGCCAGCATGACCTTCATCATGGCACCCTTAAACGGGAACGTGAAGATGCGCTCGCGGTTGGGGTCGTTCTTACGAAGGTTGAGGAAAGCCGGGAACATCGGGATATAGGTGAGCAGCAGGAAGACGACGGAGGTGCCGAAGAGCATCCAGAAGACACCGTTGGAGATGGCGTCGATGGGCACGAGCTGCAGGCACAGCACCAGGGAGGCAACGATGGCGTTGACCAGGTTGGCGCCGTTGGGCATGTCGTCATCCGAGATCATCGAGGCGAAGACCTTGGGCATGTTGCCGTGCTCGGCAGCATAGCGAGCAACAGAGTTGACGCCGAAGGACCAGGCAGCCATGTTGGCGAACAGGGTGATCAGGAAGGCAATGCAGATGACCTTGAAGATCATGGAGTCGCCCACCATGGTCTGGACTGCGACGATCATGCCGTAGTCGGGGTCGATGGAATCGGCCGGCACCGCAGCGCCGATGCCAAAGCCAGCGAACAGGTAGATCACGGCGATGGACAGGCCACCGACGATGATAGCCTTGGGGATATCGCGAGCGGGATCGGCCATGTCGTCGGTCATGGTGCAGATGACCTCGAAGCCCATGAAGTTAAAGATGATGATCGACAGGTAGCCGAGAGCGTTGGTGTTGGTGAGCTGGGGCAGGAAGGTGGCAGCGGACATGTCGTTCGCAAAACCGTTCTCCATGGCATACCAAATGCCCAAAGCGCCAACGATAACGGCGACGGCGACCTTGATGATGGCGCCGCCGTTAAGGACCCACTCGGAGTCGGCCGCCTTGGAGCGGCCCATGAGGTAGACGATCCACACAAAGGCAAGATCGATACCCATCTTGGCGATCAAGTTGAACTCGACGCCAAAGACCATGCCCAAAATGTCGGGGAACATGGTAGCCAGCGAGGCGATCCACAGCGGGTAGTTGACCCAGTAGTATACGAGATGCGGGCGCCCCATTTGTCGCCCAGGCCATCGCGTACCCAGTCGTAAATGCCGCCCTCGCCGTCATAGGTGGTACCGAGCTCGGCGACAACCATGCCGTAGGGAAGCAGGAAGGTCAGGATCAGGAAGATCCACCAGAAGAACTGCTGGTTGCCAATGGCAGCAGCAGGAGCGGCGGCCTCGCAAACGAAGACGACGCAGATGATGGTCGAAATGACCGTCAAGAAGGAAAGCTTTTTCTTTCCGTCGCTCATGATGAGCTCCTTCGCTCAGTCTTGGACAGATCCGAGGCCCTAAGGTATTAAGGCAATTGCTTGGGCCTCGGTGAGCGGGCGACAGGAGACGAGCATCCGCCGCCCGCAAACGTGCTTTTAGAAGCCTTGAGGCTTAGAGCTGCTCGAGAGCCTCGAGAGCGGCGTGGAGCTCAGCCTTGGCGGAGTACTCGACACCCTCGTCGTTGAGCGGGGTGCGCTTGCCCAGGGCGGCAAGGAGAGCACGGATGGAGTGCTTGCGGTTCTCGGCCTCGACCCAGCACAGGGAGCGCTCGGGATCGTCCATGACCTCGTCGACGACCTCCTCGTTGCGGGTGGCCGGCAGGCAGTGCATGAACTTGGAGTTGGGGCCGGCGAAGTTCATCATGTCCATGGTGACCTGATACTTGGGATAGAACACGTCCATGTAGTTCTCGCCCGAGACCTCCTCGTCGTACAGGCCATACCACACGTCGGTGTAGATGAAGTCGGCGCCCTTGATGCACTCGATGTCGTCGGAGATGACGACAGAGCCGCCGGAGACCTTGCAGTTCTCCTCGGCGATGGCCATCATCTGCTTGCCGAACTCGGCGCGCTCCTCGACGGTGCCAACGTGCAGGCCGCCGTCGGGGATCTGGTGGCCCTTAGGTCCAAACTGGACAAACTTCATGCCGACCTTGGAAGCGATGAACATGAGGGAGACGCAGACCTGGGTGGCGTCGCCGATGAAGGCCAGGGTGCAGTCCTCGATCTTCTTGCCCTCGGGGAGGTTCTCGAGCATGGTCATGAGGTCGCCCATCTCCTGCGTGGGATGGTTGAACTCGGACATGCCGTTGATGACGGGCACAGCGGAGCCCTCGGCGAGGCCGACGACGTCCTTGTGACGGTCAACGCGAGCCATCATGATGTCGAGCAGCGAGCCCATAACGCGAGCGGTATCGCCCAGGGACTCGTGACCGCCGAGCTGGATGGTGCCAGGGCCATAGAACTGAGCATGGCCGCCGAGGTCGGTCATAGCGGTCTCGAAGGAAAGACGAGTGCGGGTGGAGACCTGCTGGAAGATCATGCCAAGGCTCTTGTTGCGGAGCAGGTGCGGATAATAACCGTCAACCTTGATGGCCTTCTTCATTGCCAGGCCAAGATCCTCGATAGCCAGGATCTGCTCTTTGGTGAAGTCGTTGGTGTCGATGAAATCCTTAGGCAGTGCCATGTCGATTTCCTTTCCGCCGGTCTTGCCGACTATTACTATGAGGCGCTCGAACATCACGCCTCGTGTTGACAAGACCATCATTCACCCGTATGCAATTTTTACCTAGTTTATTCGGGATTAAAGACCGTTCACGGAGTTACACCCCCTCTAAACCAATATAAACCCGCAGGTCAAGAGTTTACAGGGGGTTTACCATCTAGAACCGCGAACGGTATATGGCTATGCTGCATCTCGGCGCCTAATCCACAATGAAACGAAGGGTTGAGACGTCTATATCCCACAAGGTATACAGAACTCGGCCATAGAATAAATGAGATGGGACGGTGACAGATGAACACCCTGATGTTCTTCTATACCCTAGCGATACTCGTGATCTGTATTGTGACGGCGGTGCTCTCGCTTGCCGCCTATGCCTCATCTCGTCGACGCTTCTTTATCTATGGCAGCGGCGTATTTATCTGCTATGCCATCGAGATGACCGAGATTTTCTTTTTTGAATACACGCTGCAAAACCAGAGTTTTCCAGCCAGCGACTATTACTCAATTACCATGCCTGTGTTGCGGACCTTTGTGGCGACCGCTTCGCAGGCTTTTATTTGGCTCATTGCCATGGATTTGCTCGACAAGCATTCAAAAAAGCAGTTTGTCATTCCCGTCGCAACGTTCTTGCTGAGCGAGCTGCTGATTATCGTCGCTGTCCCCTACGGCCCCATGCATCAATGGCTCTACTACACGATGCGTCAGGTATTCCTTGTTTTCGTGGGGCTATATATCTTTTGGACGGCACGCAAGAGCACACAAGTCGAGCTGAAGGCACGCGTTAACAACCAACGAAAGCACCTGATTATCGGCGCTATTCTGGTCGGTTGCATCGTTGCCGAGGATTTCTACAACATTCTGATTGTCCCCATGAGTCTGGCGCCCTCTTGGCTGCAACTATATCTGTCCGAGCGCAACTTTAGCGAAAACGTCTTTGCCTGCTACTTTGCGATTCTGCTGATCATCTACTCCTACCACGTGCTTTCAATCCGCATGCAGGAGGCACCCGAGGAAAAGAACGTCAGCGATCTTGATCGACACATCGAAGAGCAGATGCCCTTCTATCGCAACGCCTACAAGCTCTCCAACCGTGAGACCGAAGTTATGCGTCTGGTCGTACTGGGCAAATCGAACCAAGAGATCGCTGACGAGCTATTCCTTGCCGTGGGCACCGTCAAGACCCACATCCACAACATCCTGGTCAAAACCGAACAGCAAAACCGCACGACGCTCATCCTCCACTTTTGGAAGCGATAACCTGCCAAAAAGGGACAGGTTTTTTTGGCAGGTTTTATCTGGGTAAACGCCAAAAACCGCCGCGAGGGAGCTACTTTCCCTCGCGGCGGTTTTCTAGCAGTAAAACCAAGTGAGTAGTCTTTTGGCGGGATGCCGAGCACACCTCAAAACGCCACAGCCCTGACCTGCGATTTTATTGAACACTTGCCGCGATGTGCTCGGCAGATCCAAAAAAGTCTACTCACTTGGCCTTGAGACTCATCAGTCAGACAAAAAACGCCGCGAAGGGAGCTGGACTCCCTTCGCGGCGGTTATTCGCTCTGATTTTGCGACGGTTTTGCCCGCCTGTTACTCGCTGTAGCGGGTAGCGATGGCAGCTTGTACCATGCCGGCGCTCATGAGGTACGTTACCAGGAAGTAGCCACCATAGGCCGCCAGGAAAATCGCGCAGGTGAGGCCCACGGTGCCGCCGATGCTCATATCGCCGAATACGCTCACCAGCTCGATGATCACCTTGAGCGCCACAAAGGAGTGCGCCAAGCCCACTGCCAGCGGGAACAGGAAGAACACCGCTTGCTGTGCCATCACCGAATGGCGAATCTGGCGGTCGTCACAGCCGATCTGTGCCAGCACACGATAGCTGCGGCTGCCGTCGGCCACGTTGGAGAGCTGCTGGATCGATAGGATTGCCGCACATGCAACGACCAGCACAAAGCCAATGTAGATGGCTAGATAGCTAATCATGCCGTTCATCTGCGGCGCCTGCGTATACATCTCGGAACGTGTGATGAAGACCCCCCATGACCCCGGCTCCTTGCCGTCAACGAGCAGATTGTCGAGCATGGTGTATTTAATGCTCTCGTCTGCCTTGGTCACATCCATCCCCTGCTTGTAGTTAACGAGCAGATTACTGGAAAACGGCTGCAGATTAAGTTGGGACAGCAGCTCATCGGCAACGACTACGGTACCGGGATTGCTGCCGAGTGCCGAGTTGGCGATGGCCGCCGTGTCCTCGTCCGACTTATCGGTTGCGGGCTTGAGCTCATGCCCGCCCAAGGTGAGGGTATGGCCGCCGGCCATATATTTGGTGTACAGATCGCCCAGCTCACCGCCCATATCACACGTAAGCAAGTACTGGTCGCGGCCAATGTTCACCGGCTCCTCGCCCATCATCTGGCGCAGCTTGTTGTACTGGCTTGCCGGCGTCACAAACAGGCCCATATCATCGGCATTGCCACCCTCGAGCGCCTTGGGGAGCTTTACTCCCATGGCCTTGCACATCTCGCCTGCAGCTACCGAAGGATTGGAGCCGCCAAGCGGGTAGCTCAGATACGAGTCGATCTGCACATGCTCACCGGCAACATCGGCGATATTGACCTTCTTTCCGGTCTCGTCGTTGTTGTCCGCCGACTTGCCCTTACTACTTTCTGTAACGTTATCGGGATCGATACGATCGCCGTGCCATGCAGAGTACAAATCGACCGTTGCGTCTGCCAGCACCATGCGATCGGCCTCGGAAGGATTGACATACTCCTTGTAGTAGTCGAGCCTATCGGGCATGTAATAGATATACGTCTGCGTCATATCCGCCGGCGTATAGCGCTCGAGGTTTTCGTTCATCACGTTGGCGATCGACATACCGCAGGTCACCGAGGTAATGGCCAGAAACAGGATCATCGCGATAACGCCCATCGAAAAGCACACCGTGTTGACCTTGGCCGCAAGCTGGCGCACGGTAAACATGTTGAGGCCGCGCCAATACACGCTGCGCAGGCTCTGCAGCAGCTTGATAAGCATGCCCGAAAGGCCCCAGAACAGGGCAAAGGTACCCACCGTAACCATGGCCGTGGTGATACCAAACTGGTTCATGGCCTCCTGCAGCTTACCCTCCGTCGCGGTGAGCGGGAACCCATCGCGCAACAGGCGGTAATAGGCCACGCCCACCAGCACCACGCCCACGACAAAGATGGCGATCGCAATCCAGGGGTTGCGCGTCTTGATGCTCTCGTTGCGCCGCTCGGCGCCCATAAGCTCGATGAGCTTGGTACGGCGCACGGCGCGAAGGTTCAGCAGTAGCGTAAGCACAAACATCACGAGCATGCAGGCAAGGGTCAGGTTGAACGCATGCACCGAGAAAAAGAAGTGGAAATTAGCGATCTGTGTCTTAAAGAGCGAGGCCGTAAAGAATGTCATGAGCTGGGAGAGCCCCACGCCCAGCACAATGCCGGCGACAAAGGCGCCGACCGAAACGATCACGGTCTCGAGCGCCATGATCGTGGCGACGCGCCCGCGGCGCATGCCGAGCACCTGGTACAGGCCGAACTCCTTTTTGCGGCGCTTCATGATGAAGTTGTTGGCATACACCATCAGAAAGGCCATGACGCCGGCCAAAAAGTACGTCAGGTAACCGAGCATGCTGCCCATGAGCTCGGACAGTCCCTCCTCCTTGATGCCGGCAATGTCGACCTGCATCGAGACGGTATTGAAGGCATAGAAGACCGTGACACCCAGGGTGAGCGTCAGCAAGTAGACAAGGTAGTCGCGGCCGGCGCGGCGGACGTTGCCCCAAGCGAGTTTACAGAGCATCGGAGCCCTCACCGCCCATCATGGCAACGACCTCCATAATGCGGTCGAAGAACTCTCGGCGGTCGGTGTCGCCGCGGCGCAGCTCGGTGAAGATCTTGCCGTCGCGAATAAACAGCACACGGCTCGTGTAGCTGGCGGCAAAACTGTCGTGCGTAACCATGAGCACGGTGGCGCGCAGGCGGCGGTTAAGGGCCTCCAGGCTCTCGAGCAGCAGGCGGGCGCTCTTGGAATCGAGGGCGCCGGTGGGCTCGTCGGCCATGATCATAGTGGGGTCGGTGACGAGCGCGCGAGCCGCGGCAACGCGCTGCTGCTGGCCGCCGGACATCTGGTAGGGATACTTGTCGAGCACCTGGCTAATGGACAGGCGCGCGGCCACGTCCTGCACGCGGGTCGAGATCTCTGCCGAGTTTGTGCGGGCGATGGTGAGCGGCAGGGCGATGTTCTCGCGCGCCGTGAGCGTATCGAGCAAGTTGGAGTCCTGGAAGATAAAGCCCAGCTCCTCGCGGCGGAACTGCGAAAGCTTGGCCTGCTTCATGCGCGTCACGTCCTGGCCGTTGATGCGGATGGTGCCACTCGTGGCGCTATCGATGGTCGACACGCAGTTGAGCAACGTCGACTTGCCCGAGCCCGAGGCGCCCATGATGCCGACGAATTCGCCGCGGTTGACGGTAAAGCTGACATCGTTGAGCGCGCGGGTCACGTTGCCCAGTGCTCCATATACCTTTTCGAGATGCGCGACCTCCAGTACCGGGGTCGCCGTTTGCGTGGTTTGCATACCGAGTCCTTTCTTGCGATTAGTCTACGGCATCTATAGTCGCAAGGAGCCGAGTCGGCTACCATCGATATGGCTTACGCTTGCCTTACCGTTGCGTAAGGCAAGCGTAGTCTGCCATGTGTTGATGTTGAGAGAGGGCTCCTGTTGAAGACTGTTCATGTTGCCGCTGGGATCATTCGCAAGGAAGGATCTGACGAGCTGCTTGCCGTGCAGCGCGGCTACGGCAACATGCAGGGACTATGGGAGTTCCCGGGCGGCAAACTTCTGCGCGGCGAGACACCCGAAGACGCCGTGCGCCGCGAGCTTATGGAAGAGCTACAGGTAAAAGTCACCAACCTGCGTGATTTCTACACCGTTGAGTATGACTACCCCGATTTTCATCTCTCCATGGAGTGTTACTACTGCTCGCTCGCCGATGAATCCGATGAGCCCCAGAAACACGACCGCCAGCTTGATATCCGCTGGATTCCACGCACCTCGCTTGCCACGGTGGAATGGATGCCCGCCGACAAGGGGCTCATTGATGCTCTGATTGAGTTAAAGGAAGATCGGCTTGAGGCAAGCTCCGCCGATGACACCGCGCCCAACACAACCGACAAACCCGCCACCAAACCCAAGCGCGCACCTAAACGCCGCAGCAAAAAGCGTCCCAAGCCCGGTCTGCTCGACGGCATCGATACCTCGGACCTCTCCGCTGACGAGCGCGAACTGGTCCGCCGTCGCGCCGCCATCAAAAAGTCCATGAAGGGCAACAAGCGCGCCAACACCAAGCCCGAGCTGCTCGTACGTCAGCGCCTACGGGCCGCGGGCCTTACGGGCTATCGTTTGGAATGGAAGGTACCCGGCAAGCCCGACATCGCCTTCCCCGGCCGCAAGATCGCCATCTTCGTCAACGGTTGCTTTTGGCACCGCTGCCCCAAGTGCAACCCAAGCCAGCCCAAGCGCAACGTTGAGTTTTGGGAGGCAAAGTTCCGTCGCAACGTCGAGCGCGACCGTGCTGCTGTGGCAGCGCTCACTCAAATGGGCTGGACGCCCATAACCATCTGGGAATGCGAACTCAAAAAAGACCGCATCGACGCCACGATGGAAAAGGTCATCGAGCAGGTGCGCGCCACAGAGCCGCAGCGCTAACAGCGAGCATTCACACGCTACGCACGTCCGCGCCACATCCACGTCACAAACCTTAGAAAGCCCTTAAGCTCAAAACCTTTCAAGAGTGTTACTCGATACCTCTGACCTGCAGTTTCATCGTAACACCAAACCAGGTTAAGCCTTTCTTTAGCGCTTCTTTGCGGCAGCCGCGGCATAATGTAGCCAGCGCACGGGACCTAGCAGCAAACCCCGAGCGCATCCTTTTGGTGGATATCGAGGAGGCCGCATAAGCATGCATTCTTCCAATGACGCAGCACAGCAGCCATCCCTAAAACATGCAAACCTTTTCTCCTTCCCCCCGACACAGAGAAACGGCCTCCTCGACTCCCCCACCACAAAAACCAAGCGCTCAGCCGATCAGAGCCTCAACTTACGAGCATCCTTCGAAAAGCTCCAAGCATCCCTAAACAAGGCGTTCCCCGAACAGGCAAGAGCAATCTAAGCCCATCGCGCTTTATACTGATGCCATGCGAAACATGGATCACATAGAATTGCACCGCGGAGGACGCGAGGAAGCGTTTCCCGAGACCGCCGAAGACTGGCCCTATATTGCCGAACGCGCAGAATTCGCTCGCTATCCGGGCAATTCCGTCCCCTGGCACTGGCATTCCGAAGTTGAGCTTTTCTACATGGAGCAGGGAGCGATTGACTATCGAACGCACGCGGCTCATGAGCACGTACGCTTTGAGGAAGGGTCCGCCGGCTTTATCAACGGCGGCGTTTTGCACAGCACGCTGCAATCACCCAATTCGGCGCCAGCCATTCAAATGCTGCATATCTTTCAGCCGTCGATGCTCGGCGATCCCGCGGGACGTCTCCAAAAGCGCTACATCAACCCATTGCTTCAATGTCGAGGCGTCGATGTGCTCAAATGGTCGCCCACCAATCCCGACGATATGCCCTTTATCGATTTGCTGAAGAGCTCCTTTAGCCACGACCTTCAACGGCCGCAGAACGAGATGGCGCTTCGAAATAGTTTGTCAGAGCTCTGGATTCAGATTAACGCCAAGGCCGAACCGCTCTTTTCTTCCGACGGCGCCTCTTGGATGACCAGCCGCGACGTACAGTTCAAGGCAATCCTGGACTTTATCCGCGCAAACTATGCAGCCGCTATAGATGTGCCCCAGATGGCATCTGCAGCCGGCGTAAGCGAAAGAGAGTGCTACCGCATTATCAAAACTTGTGCAGGAACGACCCCGGCGGCATATCTACGCGCATACCGCATAAACCGTGTTTGCGAACTTTTGGCACACACCACGCGAACGGTACAGACAGTCGCGCGCCAATGCGGATTTATAACAGCAAGCCATCTTGGCCAGGTATTTAAAGAACAAATGGGGTGCACTCCTTCGAGCTATCGAGCAGCGAGGCAGAATCTCGATAGCACCAGGCAGAAATCCCGCTAACCCTTCTTCTGTCACTGCATCAAACTTGCAGGCAAACAACAGAGAGGAGTAATCATATGAAGCACTTTGACCATATTGTATTTGACGTTGATGGGACATTGGCAGATACAGAAGAAAGCGTTCTGTCATCGCTTGTCCAGATTGTCCAAGAAGAGACCAGCAAAACGCTTCCCCGACACGAGCTTGACTTTGCCCTCGGCATACCCGGCAAGGATGCCCTTGAGAAACTTGGGATCTACTCGCAGGCAACGTTGGATCGCTGGTGCCAAGTTGCCGCCAGCTTTAAAAGCACCATCAGCGTGTTTCCAGGTTTGCTTGAAGTCATCGCAACACTCGCCGATAGCGGCTGCAAACTTGGCATCGTCTCCTCACGTGCGCGCGACGAATACGCAAAAGAAATTGCACCCCTTGGTTTCGATAAGTATTTTGAGCACATCATCCTTGTCGAAGACACAACCGAACATAAACCCGCACCCGCACCCATGCTCGAATATCTCCGACGTGCGGGCGCGAATCCTGGCAACGTCGTCTACGTTGGCGACACCGTCTACGACGAACAATGCGCAACTTCAGCAGGGGTCAGTTTTGCCCGAGCAGCATGGGGATCACACCAAGATATCCCAAACGCCACCTACAACCTCAAAACCCCCAACGACCTACTAACCCTAACAACCAAATAACCCACGCGCCCCACCCTTTCAGCCCTAACGCCACAAGGGCGATTGAACAGGACAGCTTGGGCGGGCCCCCGCACTTAGTTTCCAAAATCATTCCGCAGCGCGAAGGCTTCTTATTATTTTCCGCCCTAACGCCACAAGGGCGACGACCTCGAGTAAGTCAACCTGGGAGGGACGAGGGCTTAGTTCCCCAATCTTTCCGCAGGGGGCAAAAAGCCTCGCCGCACGAAGTGCGCAGCGAGGCTTTTTGCATGCCCGAGGACGATTGGGGAACTAAGTTCTCGTCCCTCCCCGGGATATGTAGCGAGTCGGAGTACCCTTGCTGTTACTCTGCTTTGCCCACAGAGTTGAGGTTGGTCATGCGGATCTTAACCAGCTCGGTGATCTCGCGCATGCCCTCCTTGGCCGGCTTTTTAGGATCGAAGCAGGCGGGGTTCTCGGCCATGTAGGCTATGAAGCCCTTGGTGTAAGCCTGACGCAGCTCGGTGGCGTAGTTAACCTTGCAGATGCCGTTCTTCACAGCCTCGGCAACCTGTTCATCGGGCACACCGGAGGTGCCGTGCAGAACCAGCGGCACGTCGACGGCGTCGCGGATGGCCTTGACCACGGACTGCTCGATATGCGGATCGCTCGTGTACACGCCGTGGCTGGTGCCAACGCCAATAGCGAGGGAGGTGCAGCCAGTGCGCTCGACGAACTCCTTGGCCTCGGCCGGATCGGTGTAGGGGCTCTCACCCTCAACCGCGGGACCGTCGTCCTCCTTGCCGCCAACCTTGCCGAGCTCGGCCTCGACGGGCACGCCCATGGCGCGGCCAGCGTCGGCGACGGACTTGGTCAGGGCAATGTTGTCCTCGAAGGACTCGTGCGAACCGTCGATCATGACAGAGGTGTAGCCAGTGCGGAAAGCCTGCATACAGCGGTCATAACCATCGCCGTGGTCGAGGTGCAGAGCGACGGGCACAGAAGCGCGCTCGGCAGCAGCCTTGACCATGCCGTAGAAGTAATCCAAGCCAGCGGTCTTGATGGTGCCCGGGGTGGTCTGCATGATGACGGGGGACTTGGTCTCCTCGGCAGCGGCCAGAACAGCCATAACAAACTCGAGGTTCTCGACGTTGAACGCGCCAACGGCGTAGTGGCCGGCCTGAGCGTCCTTGAGCATCTTTTCGGTGGTAACAAGTGCCATGAGCGTTTGCTCCTCTCCATCGCCCGCATCTGGACATCGGGCATACGTGTCCGCAAGGCGTTTTACCTTGCGTTTTGCTGCGCTTATTGTATGAAAATCGCATCTGTCGCACGCACGAGATATCGCCAGCACACAGGTCAAGACACTCGTTTTTGAAAAGCAAACGGAAGGGAATCGGATCAAATCCCCCTATCCGATATCCCGGTTTTCAAGCGAATCATCTTTCTTTTATAGAAAAGATAAGTAATCGAAAGGCGTTTTCTTACTCAAAAAGAAAATGAACGAAAATGTACTCAACACAATTCCTGCAAATTTCAGACGATGATGGAGTAGATATGGCCCATGCAACAACCCGAGCTTTCGCCGATGAGCGTCGCGCCGCCATCATGGAGATGCTCGAACATAACGCCTCGGTGCAGGTGGCAGAAATCGCCCAGACCTTTGGCGTGTCCTCCGTTACCGCCCGTGCCGACCTAGACGCGCTCGCCGAGTCCGGCAAACTGCGCCGCACGCACGGCGGCGCTGTGTCGCTCCACAAACGCCTAACCGTCTCCACGCAGGATCGCCGTATCAACGTCAATGTCGCCGCCAAGCAGGCCATCGCACAAAGCGCCATTGAACTCGTCGGCAATGGTGACACCCTGCTCGTCGACTCGGGCACCACCGCTCTCGAGTTTGTCCGGCTCCTCGACCAACGCGACGGCATCACCGTCATCACGGCCGACATTACCATTGCCGATTACATCGACGAGAGCATGCCCTCGGTCGATGTTGCCATGCTGGGCGGAGCACTGCGCAAAGGCCATCGTTATTTGTACGGTCCGCTCACCATGCAGGCGCTGCGAATGGTTCACGCTGACCTCGCCATCATGTGCCCCGGCGCCTTTGTTCCCGGCTGCGGCTTTACCACCGACTTTCCGCAGATGGCCGAGACCAAAGCGGCTATGGTCGGCGCCGCCCGCCAAAGCGTCGCCCTCATGGACGCCAGCAAGGTCAACGGACGCGGCATGTACCGCTTTGCCGAGCTGGCAGATGTCGACACCATCGTGATGGACCGTGATCCCGATCACGCCGTCGCCACCTCAATCGTCGAGATCGTCGACAACGCCCGCCCAAATCTCCTCATCGCCGGCGCTTAAACAAAAACCACCACAAAGGTGCCTGTGAACTGCGCCCCGAAACTTGGACTGAATAAATAGCGACTACGCCGCAAGGGCCCGGTTCCGGAACTCCTCCGGCGTCAGGCCCTTCAATCTTACCTGCCTGCGCCGCGTGTTCCAATGGGCTATGTACCCCTCCAGGTCGCGCTTGAAGTCCCCGAAGCTGCCCCACTCCCTGCCGCGGTAGAACTCGTCCTTCACGTGGCCGAAGAGCTGCTCGGTGGCGGCGTTGTCGATGCAGTTCCCCTTGCGCGACATGCTCTGGGTGATGCCCGCCCCCTCCAGCCTGGAGGTGTAGGACTCGTGCTGGTACTGCCAGCCCATGTCCGAATGCATGGTCGGCGCCGCCCCGTCGGGCAGGGCCTCGAGAAGCCGGTCGAGCATCCTGTGCTGCTGGGCGAGGTCCGGCGAGGTCGATATGTCGCTCGCCACGATCTCCTTCGTGCAGAAGTCGAGCACCGGGGCCCAGTAGGCCTTGGCGCCCGCCACCTTGAACTCGGTGACGTCGGTGCCGAGCTTCTGCCACGGCCCCTCGGCGCCGAAGTCCCTCGCGATGACGTTCTCGAACGTGCTCCCCACGAGCCCCCTGTAGGAGCTGTACCGGCGGCGGGAGCCCCGGCGGCGTATCCCGCACCGGATGCCCATCTCGCGCATCATCTTGAGCGCGGTCTTGTCGGCCACGACCGCGCCCAGCTCGGCGCGCAGGCACATGGCTATCTGCCGGTGCCCGCAGCCGTTGGCGGTGCGCGAGAATATCTCGGCCGCGGCGTCGCGCAGCTCGGGCCGGGTCGGCCTCCGCGGGTGCGCCAGCGCGTAGTAGTAGGTCGACCTCCTGAGCCCCGAGCACTCCAGCAGGTGGCGCAGGGAGTGCCCCTCCGCGCGCAGCGCCCTCACCGCCTCGGCCGCCGCCCTGGTCAGAGCCCGTCCCGCTCGACCAGGGCGCGCAATTTTTTTAGGTAGGCGACCTCGGCCTCGAGCCTGCGGCAGCGCTCCTCGAGCTCCTGCTCGCGGGTGCGGGCCCGGGGTTTCGACCTCGACCCCCTCGGTCTGCCCTTCGGGCGGGGCCGCAGCGCCTCGGCGCCGCCCTCGCGGTAGAGCCTGCACCAGCGCTCCAGCGGGGATTTCGACCTGATCCCGAACTCGGCCATGGCGTCGGCCTTCGCCATCCCGTCGTCGACCACGGCCGACGCCGCGGCGACCCTCTGCTCGAATGTGTAACTGGATTGTTTCCCGTCCATGGACAGCAGCGCCTCGCTTCCGAACGCCCGGTATACCCACTGCCATTCTCTCACGGTCTCGCGGGGGACGGACAGGGCCTCGGCCGCCGGCTTGCAGCCGACGCCGGCGTCGAAGAGCTCGACGGCCCGCCTCCTGGACTCCAGGTCGTGCTTCGACCTGAGATCTATACTCATGGAAAACCTCCCATTTCCCGATGTCCAAGAAATGGGAGGCAGTTCACAGGCACCTTTGTGGTGGTTTGTGCGTTAAAAGTGAACGTATCGCTACTTGGAAAGCTCGTCGGCGAGGGCCTCGATCTGGGCGCGCGAGGCGTCGTTGAGCGAACCCAGGACGGTCACCTTGTTCTGCGCCAGGGTGATGTCCTTCATACCCTCGAGCTCCTTGGTCATAACCTTGGCAGCTGCAGGCGCCCAGGAACCGGCCTCGACAAGCGCCACGGTACGGTTCTGGTAGGCATGCTCGGCAAGCGTGTGGATAAAGGTGCTCATGAACGGGAAGATCTCGCCCTGATAGGTGATGGAGGCGAGCACCAGGCGGTCGTAGCGGAACGCGTCCTCAACGGCCTCGGCCATGTCGTCGCGAGCCAAGTCAAAAACGGAGACCTTCTGGCCGCGAGCCTCGAGCGCTGCGGCGAGCTCCTCGACGGCGGCCTTCAGGTGGCCGTAGACGCTCGCGTAGGCAATCGTGATGCCCTCGTCCTCGGGCTGATAGCTCGACCAGGTGTTGTAGGTGTCGAGGTAATAGCCCAGGTTCTCGGTAAGAACGGGACCATGGAGCGGGCAGATGACCTGGATGTCCAAATCGGCGGCCTTCTTGAGCACGGCCTGTACAAACTTGCCGAACTTGCCCACGATGCCAAAGTAGTAACGGCGCGCCTCGCAGGCCCACCCTTCCGGATCCTCGATGTCGTTGGCGCCAAACTTGCCAAAGCCGTCGGCACTAAAGAGCACCTTGTCGGTGGCCTCGTAGGAGAACAGCACCTGTCTCTTATACACATCTCCGAGCCCACGAGACATGCGCAGATC
>USHF01000007.1 GCA_900554465.1 uncultured Collinsella sp. | reverse complement strand
CGAGATCTGCGCATGTCTCGTGGGCTCGGAGATGTGTATAAGAGACAGGTGCATGTGTCGGTCGAGGTTAAGGACGGCGCGACGTGGGATACCGCGCGCGGCGACAGCCAAATGCTCGTCCATATCGTGGGCCGCACGCTCAGGGGACAAGCAATCGACGAGTACCAATACGTCAATTCCGAAGGTGACGGTATCGAGCTCAAGCCCGGCGACTACGAGCTCACGGTCGATGAGCCGCCCGTCGCCACCGACGGCACGCGTTACCGCGCCTCAAAGCGCATGGTCCCGGTGAGTTTTAATTCGCAAGCACCCGATACGGTCGATAGCGCGCCGCAGGGTGGGTTTGACCTTTATGCTATTGCTCAATAACTGCGCCTGCCGCTCAGCCCTGCTGCCAAGAGTGGGACAATAACCCTCGACACTGTTGTTTACTTTTGGAGGAAGTAGCATGTCCACCGTCACTACCATCAAGCGCGGCGGCCTCACCGCGGCCATCGATTCCATGGGCGCCCAGCTCACGAGCCTTGCCCTCAACGGCAATGAGTATCTGTGGCAGGGCGACCCGGCCTTTTGGGGCAAGCGCGCGCCCATCCTGTTCCCTATCGTGGGATCGCTGCGCAACAACACGGCGACGTCTGCCGCCGGCACCTGCGAGATGGCGCGCCACGGCATCGCACGCATTGTCGAGCACAAGATCGTCGAGGTGTCGGAGGACGGTTTGTCCGTTACCTACGAGCTCACCGACACGCCCGAGTCGCTCAAGGCGTTCCCATTCCACTTTAAGCTCAACATGACCTATGCCCTGACCGGCGACGCCACCCTTACGCAGACCTTTGCCGTCACCAACACCGGCGACGTGGACCTGCCGTTCTCGGTGGGCGGCCACCCCGCATTTAACGTGCCCGCCCCCGGCGCCGAGGACGAGGCGTTCGAGGATTACGAGCTGGCGTTTACCGAGGCTTGGACTAACGAGGCCCCCGTCATCACGCCCGATGGCCTTATGACGTTCGAGGGTAGCTACAAGGCCCCCGATAACTCGGACGTGCTGCCCATCACGCACCGCAGCTTCGATAACGACGCCATCATGTTCACCGATACCCCGGGCTCCACGCTCACGCTGCGCGGCCGCAAGTCGGGCCACGGCGTCAAGATCGACTTTGAAGGCTTTAAGTACATCGGCGTGTGGTCTGCCGCCAACGACGCTCCGTTTGTGGCGCTCGAGCCTTGGACCGGTCACACCACCATGTCCACCGAGGACGACGTCTTTGAGCACAAGGTCAACACCATCACCTTGGCCCCCGGCGCTACCGATAAACGCAGCTTTAGCGTCACCTTGCTCTAGAGGTTCCGCCGCTCGGTCGATGCTGCGTGCCGTCCAGAGCGATAATTTGTCATTCAAAAGGCAAGACATAGACCTTCTGGTCATGCCTTGTCTTTTTCATGCCACTTGTTCGCTCTGGACGTCGCTCGCCGGCATTGCCAAAACATCGACGTCCCCAATGACTACCATGTGTCTATTAATTTTTCGAGCTTGTGCTGCACTGCTGGTCGCTGGCGTATATCCTGTTAAGTCGTCAGCATACGATTCAACAGGGAAGGCAGATTATGCATTCTCCCCATCAGCGCGACGCGCATCCACAGCCGGTGTGCAGCCGTCGCATCTTCTTGGGTAGCGCTCTCGCTGCGAGCGCTTCCGTCGTCGCCGGCGCGCTCGCCGGCTGTCAGCGTCCGTCCACGCTCAAGGTGGTTCAGCCCACGACGGGCGGCGGTCGCGACGACCTGTCCGATTCCGTGATCGGCAAGGACAAGATCCGCATTGGCATGGAGGCGGCCTACGCCCCGTACAACTGGCAGGTTTCCGAAGCCAGTGAGTACACTATCCCCATCGACAACGTGCAGGGCGCCTATGCCGATGGCTACGACGTGCAGATCGCCAAGATCGTCTGCAAGGCCCTCGGTGGCGAGCCCGTTGCCGTCAAGCAGAGCTTCTCGGGCCTCATCGATTCGCTCAACAACGGCCAGATCGACCTCATCATCGCCGGTATGAGCGCCACGCCCGAGCGCGAGGAGTCGGTCGGCTTCTCCGACCCGTACTTCATTGGCTACTTTGGCCTGTTCGTAAAAGAGGGTTCCCCCTACCAAAACGCCACCAAGCTCAGCGACTTTAGCGGTGCCACGGTACTCGGCCAAAAGGACACCATGCTCGACACCGTCATCGACGAGATTCCGGGCGTTGTGCACAAGAACCCGGTCGATTCGGTCCCCACGGTGTTCTCGAATCTGCTGCAGGACACGTGCGACGCCGTGACTTACAACACCGAGAACGAGAAGGGCTATATGGCCCAAAACCCGGGTATCGTCCCTATTCATTTTGCCGAGGGCGAGGGCTTTAAGCAGGAGGTCGCGGCAAACGTCGGCTGCCGCAAGGGCTCGGACAAGCTGCTTAAACTCATCGACAAGACACTCAAGGGCATTAGCCAAGAGGAACGCGACCAAATGTGGGACGCGTGCCTCGACCGTCAGCCGGCATAGGGAGGCAGCATGAAAACCATCAATCGTCTGGCCTCCTTTATCAAGGCCGACCACCGTTACGTGTACCTGGGCACGAGCGTTATCGCGGCGCTCGGCCTGGCGTTTAGTCAGCACAACCCCACGCCGCTGAGCTTCTTGGCGCCTACGGGCGTGTTCCAAGACTGCCTCTGGGCAATCCTTTGGGCCTGGCTCGTCGTGTCGGCGGCGGCGCTGGTCGCCAAGCTCATGCACTGGAACGACTATCGCGAGGCGTCGCCGTTCGCATCCGAGCGCTTCCGTCGTGGCGCACGCTTAGGCAGCTACGTCGTGGTCGCCATCGCGGCGATCTTCTTTATCGACCGCTGCGTCATGTCATTTATCGACCTGGTGCAGGTGAGCGTTGTCTCGGATTCCAACCCCAGCGACTTTTTGTCGAGCCTGGTCTACATGACCTACAAGAGCGGCGACTTCTTTATCCGCGGCATCGAGATCACCATCGCACTTGCGACCTTCGGTACCGTCATCGCCTTTTTCCTGGCGCTGCTCTTTGTGTTCCTGCGTATTCAGACGTTCGACCGCGTGGATAACGATCTGGTGCGCTTCTTTAAGAGCATCGGCCGCGGCTTTGCGACCGTCTACTCTACCATCGTGCGCGGCACGCCCATGATGGTCCAGGGCCTGCTCATCTATTACGCGGGCTTCACCGTTTTGCGCGGCATGGGCTTCGAGACCGCCCAGGCCAACCAGATTTGGAGTACCTTCACCGCCGGTCTCGTCACCATCTCGCTCAACTCCACCGCCTACATGATGGAGGTCCTGCGCGGCGGCATCGAGTCCATCGATCCCGGCCAGGCCGAGGCGGCGCGCTCGTTGGGTCTGTCGCAGTGGCAGGCCATGCGCAAGGTCGTGTTCCCCCAGGGTATTAAAAACGCGATCCCCGCACTCACCAACGAGCTCATCATCAACATCAAGGATTCGTCGGTGCTTTCGGTCATCGGCGTGTTCGACCTCATGTACGCCACCACCACCGTCGCCGGCGTGTACTACCGCCAGATGGAGGTCTACTGCGTGGCGCTCGTGGTCTACCTGATCCTGACGCTCGTGGCGAGCCGCCTGCTCGAGGCCTTTGGCAAAAAGCTCGGCGCCGAGGCCCCGGCAACGCTGCCCAGCTCCAACTAGGCTCAAGACGAGGAGAATCATCATGGCAGATATCGCCACTACCGGCACCGCGGCCGCCGCACAGACCAATGAGCCGCTTATCCGCGTCGAGGGCCTGCGCAAGAGCTTTGGCTCGCTCGAGGTGCTTAAGGGCATCGACCTGTCCGTTAACCCCGGCGAGGTCGTTACCATTATCGGTGCCTCGGGCTCGGGCAAGTCGACCTTCCTGCGCTGCCTCAACCTGCTCGAGACTCCGGACGCGGGCCATATCTGGTTTCACGGCCAGGACCTTACGGCCGAGCGCTGCAACATTAACAAGCTGCGTGAGGACATCGGCATGGTGTTCCAGGGCTTTAACCTGTTCAACAACATGGATGTGCTCGACAACTGCACGCTCGCGCCCGTCACGCTCAAAAAGATGAGCAAGGCCGAGGCCGAGAAGGTCGCGATGGAGCATCTGACGAGCGTGGGGCTCGAAAAGTTCGCGCACGCCGCCGTGGGCCGCCTATCCGGTGGCCAAAAGCAGCGCGTGGCCATCGCGCGCGCCCTGTGCATGAATCCGCAGATCATGCTGTTCGACGAGCCGACCTCCGCACTCGACCCCGAGATCGTGGGAGAGGTGCTCGAGGTCATGCGCAAGCTTGCGGCCGACGGCATGACCATGGTCGTCGTCACGCACGAGATGGCCTTTGCCCGAACCGTGTCCGACCGCGTGGTCTTTATGGACAAGGGCGTGGTGCTCGAGGACGCCGCGCCGGCCGAGCTCTTCGGCAACCCCAAGCACCAGCGCACCCGCGAGTTCCTCTCGCGTTATCTCGAGGACAAATAACCGACCGCAAACGCTTGCGTTGCAGGGCCGCTCCCGTGGGGCGGCCTTTGTCGTCACAATCGAAAGGATGTCATGGCCGAGGTTTGGCGCTTCTTTGCGCATGAGGACGATTTTGCCGATTTGGATGAAACTGGCGCGTGCGAGCGCCTGGGGCGCGTGCTGTCGTTTCCGACCATCTCGAGCATGGATGCCGAGGCGATGGACTGGCAGCCGTTCGACGACCTGCGCGCCTATATGCAGCAGGCCTGGCCGCACGTATTTGCGGCGGGCGAGGTCGAGCTTATCGACCATTCGCTATTGGTGACACTTAGCGGTTCCGACCCTGCCCTCAAGCCCGTTATGCTCATGGGCCACATGGACGTGGTCCCCGTGGTGCCGGGTACCGAGGCCGACTGGACGCACGCCCCCTTTAGCGGGCACGTGGACGACACCTACATCTGGGGCCGTGGAGCGATCGACATGAAGGACCAGGTCGCAGGCATTCTCGAGGCTGTCGAGTATGCGCTGGCGCACGGTTGGCAGCACGAGCGCACGCTGTTCCTGGCCTTTGGCCAGGACGAGGAGACAACGCAGTACGGTGCAGGCGCCATCGGCCGCGCGCTCGAGGAGCGCGGTGTTGAGCTCGAGTTCCTGATTGACGAGGGCGACTACCGCATCGTTTCGGATGCCGAGTACAGCGCGGGCGAGGGTTGGCTCATGCACGCCGACCTCGCGGAGAAGGGCTATGCCGATATCGTGCTCAAGACGAAGAGTGAGGGTGGTCATTCTTCTAACCCCTACGGCGGCACGTCGCTCGAGGTGCTCAGCCGTGCCATCACCGCAATCTGCGATATCGAGTGGCCGACGCGCGTGACCGATTTACTTGCCGCCCAGCTCGTCGAGCTGGGGCTCTACACGGCGGATGAAATTGCCGCCAACGGGGGCGCCATTGTCCGCGATTGCCTCGCCAGCAAGAAGCTCTATCCGCTGGTGACGACCACCTGCGCACCCACGCAGATCGAGGGTGGCAGCACCGGCGCCAACGTAATGCCGCAGGATATGTGGGCCAACATCAACTTCCGCATGCTCGAGGGCACGAGCGTGGCCGACGTTGTGGCGCGCTGCCGTGAGGCGGTTGCCGGGGCGGACCTTGCCGGTCGTGCCGAAGTGGAGCTAGGCCCCGGCAGCTCCGAACCCTCGCCGTCCCCGCGCATCGGTGGCCCCGGCCTCGAGGCGGTTCGCTCCATCGCCGCCCGCTATTTCCGTGATCCAAAGGGGACGGAGGAAAATGGATCATTCGAGCCAGTGGCAATTGTGCCCTCGACCGTGATCGGTGCGACCGACGCTGCCAACTACCAGCACATTTGCCCTGAGTGCATTCGCTTCTCGGCCTTTGTGGTTGATGACGACGAGTGTGATCGCGGCGTCCACGGCACCAACGAGCGCATCACCCGCCGCGCCTACCTCCAGGGTATCCGCTTCCTCGTCGCTCTACTCCAAACGCTCTAGCCAAAAACAAGCTCTTGGTGCAATGGGGTCAGGTTTGTTTGCACCAATCATTCCGTGCGGGTTATATGCAGGTTTGCCTGCGCACGCTATCATGTATGGGTTAGACCGCAACTATGTACCCCATACACGAAGGGATGCGCATGTATCTGAAGATCGACATGTTCTAGCTGGGCTTACCCCCGCAGTGGCGCCATGCGCCCCATCATTCTGCCGATTTTCATCTTCACGCATATAAAGGAGTCCTGCCATGCGCGACAAGCTCGAAAAGATCATCAAGGCCTACGAGGAGCTCGAGAAGAAGCTGTCCGACCCGGCCGTCGCCTCCGACATCAAGGAGTTCACGCGTCTCAACAAGGAGTACGCGCACCAGTCCGACCTCATTGCTGCCTCGCGCGAGTACATCGGCGCGCTCGACGACATCGAGGCTGCCAAGGAAATGCTCCACGATACTACCGATGCCGATGAGAAGGAGATGCTCCAGATGGACATCTCCGAAAACGAGGCCAAGCTTCCCCAGCTCGAGGAAGATATCAAGTACATGCTCATCCCGAGCGACCCCAACGACGACAAGAACACCATCGTCGAGATCCGCTCCGCCGCCGGTGGCGACGAGGCGGCCATCTTCGCCGGCGACCTGTACAAGATGTACCAGCGCTTTTGCGAGTCGCGTGGCTGGAAGACCACCGTGCTCGATTCCAGCCCCAGCGAGGCCGGCGGCTTTAAGTCCATCGAGTTCAAGGTCGAGGGCGACCGCGTCTACTCCGTCATGAAGTTCGAGTCCGGCGTGCACCGTGTCCAGCGCGTTCCCAAGACCGAGTCTCAGGGCCGCATCCAGACCTCCACGGCAACCGTCGCAGTGCTTCCCGAGGCCGAGGAGATTGACGTCCAGATCAACCAGTCCGACCTGCGTATCGACACTTACTGCGCTTCGGGCCCTGGCGGTCAGTGCGTTAACACCACCTACTCCGCCGTGCGTATCACTCACCTGCCCACCAACACCGTGGTGCAGTCGCAGGAGCAGCGCTCCCAGATCCAGAACCGCGAGGTCTGCATGCAGATGCTGCGTGCCCGTCTGTACGAGATGGAACTCGAGAAGCAGCAGGCCGAGCTCGGCGCCGAGCGCCAGAGCCAGATCGGCCACGGCAACCGTTCCGAGAAGATCCGTACCTACAACCAGCCCCAGGACCGCGTGACCGACCACCGCATCGGTTTCAACTCCACCTACAACGGCGTCCTTCTGGGCGACCAGCTCGGCACCGTGATCGAGGCGCTCGCCGCCGCCGAGCGAGCCGAGAAGCTGGCACAGGCTGTTTAGGTTCCGCCGTTCTACCGAACGGCGGACTAGTCGACGCTGCGCGCCGTCCAGGGCGACAATTTGTCATTCAAAAGGCAAGGCATGACCAGAAGGTCTATGCCTTGCCTTTTTCATGCCAACTTGTTCGCCCTGGACGTCGCTCGCTGGCATTGCCAAAACAACGGCGTTTCCTTGGTTGTCAAATGACCCGTAGGGAGTCATTGTGGACATTGCCTTGATATTTTATTCAGTCGGCTGTGATGGCATTTTAGTCATTGGGGACGTTCTTAAATGACTAGGTTGGGTAAATTACTTTTCGAATTTATTTAATATGCTTTGTTGGAAATTAAGCGGCTTACCTGCTCGAAGTAATTAACAGCCTTCATCTGCGATCGAAAATAATGCACGAAAAATCGTCCAAGAAGTCGCGGGGTGATTTTTGACGCGTTGTGCGTCAAGTGATGTGGCAAGCGTTTGGTTAGATATTGGTTAGTTTTGGGGCAACCTTGCCAAAAGCTTGACGAATGCAAATCTAGACGTCGGCGAATGAACACTTTGAGCGAGCCCGGTGCAAAATTCTGGGCTGATTCTCGATAATCGCCTTCAATCGTCTCTTGCCAAGCGCTGGCCTCGCGTACAATCTGCTCCGACATTCGCGCGCCGCCCGGCGCTTAAGAGGGGAGGACCCCATGGCAAACGAGATCTGGACCATCAAGCGTTGTCTCGAGTGGACCAAGGAGTACCTGGCCGAGCGCGGCGAGGAACACCCCCGACTTTCTGCCGAGTGGCTGCTCTGCGCTGCCACGGGTCTGGCGCGCATTGACTTATATATGCGTATGGACGAGACGCTCGATGCGGCGCAGCTCGAGACCATGCACGCGGCGGTCGTCCGCCGCGCCAAGGGCGAGCCGCTGCAGTACATCACCGGCAGCACGCAGTTCCGCATGATCGACGTCGCGTGCGCCCCCGGCGTACTCATTCCGCGTCCCGAGACCGAGATGCTCGTCGAGGAAGTCCTCAATTATCTGGATGCCGAGGTGCTGAGCCCCGAGGCTGCCGCCCGTCAGCGCGTTGAGCTGCCCTGGAACGACGAGGTCGAGCAAGCGCGCAAAGTCGAAGCCGCATTGGCCGACGAGCGAGCGACGGCCGAGCGCCGTGCCGCTAACCTCACGGCTGCCGATGAGGCTGCGCTGGGTGGCGACGTACTGGGCAGCCGTGCCTATGCCGAGGAACTGGCCGACCGCGAGGCCGAGGAAGCCGCCACGCAGATAGCAGAAGCCGAAGCCGCGGAAGCCGCCGAGCCCGAGCTCGACGAATACGGCATCGCCATCGAAGGCGCCGACCACGAGGCGTCTCTGACGGAGGATGCCGCCGCGCCCGCTCCGGTCGAGCCCCGTATCGCCCGCGTTCTCGAGGTCGGCTGCGGCACGGGCTGCATCTCGCTTTCCCTTGCCTGGGAGCGCCGCGGCCATGTCACCTGCACCGCTACCGATATCGAACCGCGTGCCATTGACCTGGCCACCAAAAACCGCGACGCGCTCGGGCTTACGTCCGATGAGGTCGCCTTCAGCCTCACAAACCTGGTGAGCTCTATCCCCCGCGAGGAATGGGGCACCTTCGACGTGCTCGTCTCCAACCCGCCTTACATTCCGACTGACGTCATGCGCTCGCTGCCGCACGAGGTCAAGGACTTCGAGCCCGATTTAGCGCTCGAGGGCGGCGCCGACGGCCTCGATATCTTCCGCCGCCTGCTCAATGCGGCGCCCTATATGCTGCGCGCCGGCGGCCTGTTTGCCTGCGAGCTCTACGAGGGCGCCCTCGATGCCGCGGCCGAGCTCTGTCGCCAGGCGGGTCTCTCGGACGTGCGCATCGTCCGCGACCTCACCGATTGTCCCCGCATCGTCCGAGCCATCGTCACCGAGCCCAAACAGCGCCAGTAATATTTATTAACTGGTTAGCAAAAATTATAAATTAGTTTATAATTAGGACGGCTGAAAGAGGTCGGCCCATGCAACCTCCTACCTTTCGGGAAATCATTGCCCTACTCAAGCACGATGGATTCGTGGAGGTCGCGCAAGTCGGTAGTCATGCTAAGCATGTTTCTGGTGACCGTGTTGTCACCGCGAACGGCTCTGGTGGTGATCGACCAAAGAAGGGCACGTGGGCAAGTATTCGTCGCCAAGCTGGATGGTAGCTGGAGGCAAAATGAGGCAGCGATTTACCTATGACTGCGTTCTCATAAAAGAAGACGACGGTTACTGCGCTAGCTTCCCGCAGATTCCTGGCACCTTTGCCGATGGCGACACGCGCGAAGAAGCGATTGCCCATGCCACCGAGGCACTGATGGCGTTTTTGGCCGACGACCTCAACAACGGTTTGACTCCGGCAGGGTACGAACGCTCGGCCGAGGTCGTGGCCCTTTCAGTCGAAATCGACCACGATGACGCTCGGGAAGCGGCGTGCCGAACATTTAAAGACGCAGCGCTGGACCTCAAAGTCTCCGCTTCGCGGATTACCGCGCTGGTCAAAGCAGGAAAGCTCGATGTTGAACTCGTCGACGGCCGTCGGATGATAACGATAGACAGCATCGAGCGCTACGCCGCCCAAGAACGCCACGCCGGCAGGCCAAAGAAGTTCGTCGCAGTCCAATAACCCCCTCACTTTCACCGACTACTAGAGCCGCTCACCAAACCAACATGCGCTCTGGGCAAATAGGTTGAACGTTTCGTGCGAGAATGCCCCACAGTAAATAAACTTGCACCAGAGCGTAAGGGGCTGGCATACACATGCAGACGGTCTATCGGGTATTCGAGGGAACGCGTGAGCCGCATCGGCTCGCCGTCGAGCGTACGGCCGAGCTACTCGGTCGCGGTGGCCTGGCGCTTATTCCAACCGAGACGGTCTACGGTGTCGCCGTGGCAGTCAACGCCTTCTCGGATGCCGTTCCACAAGATACAAGTGAACCTCTGCCGTGGCCGCGCGATCCGCAGGCCACCGTCAACGGCGCCGCGGTCCCCGCACTCGGTACCGGCTATCGTCGTATCTTTACCCTCAAGCAGCGCGAGCTCACGCAAACGGTTGCCTGGCTGGTTGATGATGCCGAGGCACTCGATCGCTATGGCGTGGATATCCCTCATGAGGCCCGCGCGCTTGCCCAACGATGCTGGCCGGGCGCCCTGACTATCGTGGTCAAGGCAGCCCCCTGCGTGCCGACCTTTATGCGCGCTGCCGACGACACCGTGGCACTTCGCGCTTCGGCCTCGCCCGTGGTGCAAGCGCTCATCCGCGCCTGCGGCAGTCCGCTTGCCTGCACCAGCGCCAATACGCACGGCGCGCCCGCGCCGGCAAGCTTTGCCGACGTTGAGGACCGCATTCTGGAGGGGGTCGATGTGGCCGTCGACGCGGGCGAGACCCCGTGCCGCGACGCTTCGACCATCGTGACGTTTAAGCATGGCGAGCTTCAGATCCTGCGCCAAGGCGCGCTTCCCGCATCAGAGATCGAGCGGGTTCTGTCCGACCCGATGCAATAGAAAGGTGTAAGCGATGTCGTTGAATCTGGGCAGCCTGGGCATGGAAGATGCCTCGTTTAACTTTGGCGGTTCCTACATCATGGCGCTCGACTGCGGCACCACCTCGGTGCTCGCGACCATCGTCGACGAGTACGGCTGCATCGTCGCCCAGGCGCGTCGTAGCGTCAAAACCAGCTTCCCGCGCCCCGGCTGGGTGGAGCAGGATCCCACGGAGGTGCTTGCCAGCCAGATCGGCGTGATGATGGAGGTCCAGTTTAAGAGCGGCATCCATTCCGATCGCATCGCCGCCATCGGTATCTCCAACCAGCGCGAGACCACGGTGGTATGGGACCGCGTGAGTGGCCAGCCTATCTACAACGCCATCGTGTGGCAGTGTCGCCGCACCGCCTCGACAATCGATAAACTGGCCGAGCAGGGCTGCGAGGAGCTGGTGCGTTCCCGCACCGGCCTTACGCTCGACCCGTATTTCTCGGCCTCCAAGGTGCAGTGGATTCTCGACAACGTTGACGGCGCACGCGAGAGCGCGGCGGCGGGCGACCTCATGTTTGGCACCATCGATACCTGGCTCATCTACAACCTCACCGGCGGTCAAACCTTTGCCACCGACTACACCAATGCCAGCCGCACAGCGCTCTTCAATATTCATACGCTGGACTGGGACGATGACCTGCTGGCGCTCTTCGACATCCCGCGTGCCATGATGCCCGAGGTCCGTTGGAGCGCCGGTGACTACGGCCGCGTCGCGAGCGACATCATGACCAACATGCCGCCCATCATGGGTGTGGCGGGCGACCAGCAGGCGTCGCTGTTCGGTCACTGCTGCTTCCATCCCGGCCAGACCAAAAACACCTATGGCACGGGCTGCTTTATGCTCATGAACACCGGCGACGAGATCGTCGAATCCAAGAATGGCCTGGTCTCCACCATCGGTATCGCTGCGAACGGCAAGGTCAGCTATGCGCTCGAGGGATCTATTTTTGCCGCCGGCTCAACGATGAACTGGCTGCGCGACAACATGGGCGTTATCTCCAACGTATCCGAATCGGCACAGCTCGCCTCCTCGATCGGCGATAACGAGGGATGCTACTTTGTCCCCGCTTTTGCGGGCTTGGGTGCACCATGGTGGGACGCGCACGCCCGCGGCATCGTATGCGGTCTGACCGGCGCCTCGAGTCGCGCGACCATCGTGCGTGCCGCTTGCGAGTCCATGGCCTATCAGAGCTATGACGTGCTGCGTGCCATGGAGCAGGACGTGGGTCTTTCGATCGAGCGCCTGTCCGTCGATGGCGGCGCCTCGCGCAACGAGTTCATCATGCAGTTCCAGGCAGACTTGCTGGATATCCCCGTACTGCAATGTGAGTCGGTGGAGACAACGGCGATTGGTGCCGCGTATCTGGCGGGCCTCGCGGTTGGGTATTGGGAGGATCTGGAGGAGCTGGAGCAAAACACCCAGATCGTCAAGACATTCCATCCCCATATGTCCGTTGAGCGTCGCGAGCACAACCTGGACGGTTGGCACGATGCGGTCAGGCGTTCGCTCAGCACCGCTCAATAGGGCTGCGACGGGGCGCTCGATACAACAAACCGTTAAACTTATGCACGGCGCGAGGCAACATCGCTGTGCGTCATGTCAGCAAGGTCGTTTTGCGGCCGCAACGAAAGGGGCAATCAACCCATGACCGTTACCTACGATGCGTCCCGCGTGACGCTTGTCGACCATCCGCTCGTCCAGCACAAGTTGTCGATCCTGCGCGATAAGTCGACCGGCACCAACCAGTTCCGCCAGCTCGTGCGCGAGCTCGCGCTTTTTGACGGCTACGAGGCCATGCGCGACCTGCCCATGGAGGATGTCGAAGTCGAGACTCCCATCACCACTGCCACGTTTAAGCAGCTTGCCGGCAAGAAGCTCGCCATCGTCCCCATTCTGCGCGCGGGCCTTGGCATGGTCGACGGCATCCTCGACCTGGTGCCCTCTGCCCGCGTGGGCCACATTGGCATGGAGCGCGACGAGGTCACCCACGAGCCGCATGAGTATTACTGCAAGATGCCCAGGGATATCGACCAACGTATCTGCCTGGTCGTCGATCCCATGCTCGCCACGGGCGGTTCTGCCGAGATGGCTATCGGCTATCTGCGCGAGCGCGGTGTCAAGGACATTCGCATGCTGTGCATCGTCGCGGCCCCCGAGGGCCTCAAGTCGCTGACCGAGAAAGACCCCGACGTGCATATCTATACCTGCGCCATTGACGACCACCTCAACGAGGCCGCCTACATCGTCCCCGGCCTGGGCGATGCCGGCGACCGCATCTACGGCACGCTGTAGTCTCTGGGCCAAACCGGCTAACGTCGAAAATACGAAGAAACGGTGCGCGCGGACAAATAAAAGGCGACCGCGCTCACCCCTGTTAACGGACGTTTCGCCCCGCAGGGTACGGAAAAACGCGTTACCGTACCTGCGGCATAAAGAAGGTCTTAAGAAAACGAACAGGTGCGTACTAACCGATGCTTTTTCGGTTGTACTTTAGCGATTGGCTCGTACAATAGTCACCAATGTTTGGCGGGAACTGTTCTGTGAAGCGTTAAAAAGGAAAGTGAGGACGCCAGTGTTTCAGGTAGCCGATCTGCTCGCTATCGTTGCAGGCGCCATCGCGGGCGCAATCGCCTTTCTTCCCTTTGTTTTTACGCTCAAGCCGGTTCTTGACGATAAGCAGAATGCGGACATGCTCAAGGGCATGGTGAGTCTGGCGGTCTCGGCAATCGCCCTGCTCGTCTTTACCTTGGTTGTGTTTGCGTTGTTCGGAGAGGCATTTCGCATGTTTCTTCTGGGCGAGGCGATCGGCTTCGTGGCCTTTATGGCCGCCTGCACGGTTCGTGTCGCCAAGGCGCTGCGAGATCCTCATGAGGTCGAAAGGTAAGTCGTGGAAATTTTTGAAAAGCTGCCTGATGAGATTAATCATCTGGTCAGCGAGTTCAGCTCCACCCCCGTCGTGGGCGATCTAAGCTGCGGCATCACGCAGTACTCGTTTTGGCTGATCGTCTCCACGATCGTGCTCCTGATCGTCCTGGCCGTGTTCAAGAAGAAGCAGACCTTGGTTCCCAAGGGCTTCTTCGTCAACGGTTTCGAGTACATCATCGAGTACGTCGAGAACGATATCGGCAAGGGCGTCGTGGGTGAGAACTGGAAGAAGCACTTCCCGTTCCTGTGCTCGCTTTTCCTGTTCATCCTGATCAATAACATGATCGGCCTGATTCCGGGAATGAAGCCCGGCACCGGCGCAATCGGCTCCACCGCCGCGCTCGCCATCTTCGCCTTCGTGTACTTCATCTACTACGGATGCAAGGCTCACGGCGTGATCGGCTACATCAAGAGCCTCGCCCCGCAGGGCGTGAGCTTCCCGATGAACGTGCTTGTGTGGGTCGTCGAGCTTTTCTCGACCTTCCTGCGCCTCATCACGCTCGCCGTCCGTCTGTTCTGCAACATGTTCGCAGGACACGTGGTCATGGGCTCGTTCGCCATCATGGCGAGCATGTTCATGCAGCCGCTGCTTCAGCAGGTTTCCGCGGCCCACGCCGTCGGTGCCCTGCCTTCGCTGGCCTGGCTTGCCATCCTCATCCTGATCTATGCGATCGAGCTTGTGGTCGGCGCCATCCAGGCTTACGTCTTCACGGTCCTTACCGCCGTGTACGTCTCCGAGGCAGAGGAGGTCGCGGAGGAGGAGTAGTCTTCCGTTCGCGCCTTAAAGGTAAGGCAATTCGTTAAACCGCCGGTGCCCGTCCCCATGGAGCCCGGCAGTTATAAAAAGGTTATCCTGCGTGAAATAAGACACGCACGACAAAGGAGGAATCGTGGGAGTTATCGGTTACGGTCTCGGTGTTATCGGCGCTGGTCTTGCTATCGGCCTGTCTGCTCTGGGTGCTACGGGTGCTATGGCCCGTCAGCCTGAGGTCCAGGGCCGCGTGTTCACCGTCTTCATCATGGGCTCCGCCTTCGGCGAGGCTCTGGCTCTGATCGGCTTCGTTGTCGCGCTGATCGTTAAATAGCACGGAGCGTCAAGTATGAATCTTTCATCCCAGAAGAGCGCGATCGCACTCTCCGCGTCCGCGGCCGCGCTGCTCATGCCGGTTTCCGCGTTCGCCGAGGACGGCGCCGCCGGTGCGGACATCCTCATCCCTAAGATGGCGGAGTTCATCCCGGCGCTTATCGCCTTCCTGATCATCTGGATCGTGCTGGCCAAGGTCGCCCTGCCGGGCATCATGAAAACCATGGAGGAGCGCGGCAAGAAGATCGAGGAGAGCCTCGACGAGGCCGAGAAGACCAAGCAGGAGGCTATCGCCAAGCGTGCTGAGTCCGACTCGATCGTCACCGACGCCCGTCGTCAGGCTGCCGACATCGTTCTCGAGGCCCGTAAGGACGCCGAGTCCGAGCGCGCCCGTATCATCGAGGCTGCTCACAAGGAGGCCGAGGAGATCATCGCCAAGGCCCATACGACCGTCGAGGACGAGCGCAAGTCCATCTACGCCGGTGCCGCGAGCTCCATCGCCGACCTGTCCGTTGCCGTCGCCACCAAGATCGTGGGCGAGGCACTCGAGGACGAGGCCGGGCAGAAGAAGCTCATCGAGCGCTACATCCAGGAAGCAGGTAGCCTGAATGCCGACTAGCCGCTATCAGGACAAGGTGCTCGAGACCTACGCGCGCTCCCTTCTGGAAGCCGCCAAGGCCGAGAACCATGTGTTCGAGGACCTCGAGATGATCGAGCGCCTGGCTTCCGCCAGCCCCGAGATCATCGCCGTGCTCGACACCATGTCCAAGCGCGACCAGCTCGACCTTCTTCCCAAGGTGGCAGCTGCCTTTAAGTATGTTGCCGAGGAAGACGAGGATGTAGTGGGCGTGACCGTCACCACGGCGATCCCGCTCGACGACGAGCTGCGTCAAACCATCACTAAGAAATGCGAGCAGGACTTCGGCCGCAAGGTATTCCTTATCGAGCAGGTCGACCCGTCTATCGTGGGCGGCCTGGTGCTCGAGGCTCGCGGCGAGCGTCGTGACATTTCCGTCAAGACGCAGCTGCGCATCGCACAGGAGACCCTCGCAAACTCTGCTAATTCGTACGGAGGTGAAGCCTAATGTCCGAAACCCTCAATGCCCAGGATATCGCCAAGAAACTGCAGGAGCAGCTCACGAGCCTCTCCGCGACGGTCGATACGCATGAGGTTTCAACGGTCGACGAGGTAGGCGACGGCATCGCGCGCGTCACTGGCCTCAAGAGCGCCATGGCAGGCGAGCTTCTGGAGTTCAAGAGCTCCGATACCGGTGAGACCGTCTTCGGCCTTGCCCAGAACCTTGACCGTGACGAGGTCGGCGCCGTTCTGTTTGGTGCCGTCGACTCCATCAAGGAAGGCGACGAGTGCCGCACCACTGGCCGCATTATGGATATCCCCGTGAGCCGTGCCATGCTCGGCCGCGTCGTCAATCCGCTCGGCCAGCCCATCGACGGTTTGGGTGACATTGTCGCCACGCACCGCCGCCCTATCGAGTTCAAGGCCCCCGGCGTCATCGACCGTACCCCGGTGTGCGAGCCGGTTCAGACCGGTCTGCTCGCCATCGACTCCATGGTGCCTATCGGCCGCGGCCAGCGCGAGCTTATCATCGGCGACCGTAAGACCGGTAAGACCGCCATTGCCATCGACGCTATCCTCAATCAGCGCGGCAAGGGCATGGTCTGCATCTATGTCGCCATCGGCCAGAAGGCTTCCACGGTTGCCAACATCCGCGAGACCCTCGCTCAGCACGGTGCGCTCGACTACACCATTATCGTTTCGGCCACCGCTGCCGATTCCGCCCCTATGCAGTACATCGCGCCTATGGCCGGTGCCGCTATCGGCGAGTTCTTCATGTACAACGGCGAGGACGGCAAGCCCGCCAGCGAGACCAACCCCGGCGGCCACGTGCTCGTCATCTACGACGACCTGTCCAAGCAGGCTGTGGCCTACCGTCAGATGTCGCTGACGCTGCATCGTCCGCCCGGACGCGAGGCCTATCCTGGCGACATCTTCTACCTGCACTCTCGTCTGCTCGAGCGTGCCGTCAAGATGTCCAAGAAGAACGGTTACGGCTCCATGACGGCTCTGCCGATCATCGAGACCCAGGACGGCGACGTCTCGGCCTACATTCCGACCAACGTCATTTCCATTACCGATGGTCAGATCTACCTGCAGTCCGAGCTCTTCTTCCAGGGCCAGCGCCCGGCAGTCGACGTGGGTATCTCCGTGTCCCGCGTCGGTGGCGACGCACAGACCAAGGCCATGAAGCAGGTTGCCGGCAATCTTCGTCTTGACCTCGCTTCGTACCAGGAGCTCGCCGGCTTTACGCAGTTCGGCTCCGACCTCGACGAGGCCACGCAAAAGCAGCTTACCCACGGCGCTCGCATGACTGAGCTCCTTAAGCAGCCGCGCTACAAGCCGTTTGAGGTTGGCGAGCAGATTGCAGTTCTGTTTGCAGGCAACGAGGGCTTCCTGGACGACCTGGAGATCGCCGACGTGCTGCCTTTCCGCGCTGAGCTTATCGAGTACCTGGACAACGGCTTTGGCTCGCTGCTCGATAAGGTTCGCGCCAAGAAGATCGACGATGACACCAAGGCTGAGCTTCTGCGCGTTATCGGTGACTTCAAGCAGCAGTTCATGGCCAAGCACCATGCCGATACGACTGGATCAGAGGAGAACTAAGCCCTATGGCCAACCTTCGCGACATTAAGAAGCGAATCTCCTCGGTTACCACGACCAAGCAGATCACGCGCACGATGGAGATGGTCTCTACGGCCAAGATCCGTCGTGCCCTCGATCGCTCCAAGCAGGCCGAGCCCTATAAGGAGGCGCTGACCGACGTCATGTTGACGGTCGCCGGCGACGCCTCCTGCTCGGGCACCGATCCCATGCTACAGAAGCATGAGAGCGTCAAGCATGGCCTGATTGTCGTTATTGCCTCGGACCGCGGCCTTGCCGGCGGTTTCAATACGACGGTGGAGCGCACGGCCGAAAAGCTCGCCGCTTCTTGGGCGAACGATGGCATCGAGTGCGAGATCATCGCGTGTGGACGTAAGCCGGTCACGTATTTCCGCGACCGCGCAAACGTCGTCATGCGCTTTGAGGGCAATTCCTCCGAGCCCGATTTTAATCAGGCTCGCATGATTTCCTCTCATATCTGCGATGCGTATCGTGCCGGCGAGCTTGACCGCGTCGAGCTTGTCTACCACCACGCCAAGAACCGCGTGGATCAGGAGCTTCGCGTCGAGCACTTGCTGCCGCTCGATCCCGAGATGATCGCTATGGCCCACGGTCCGCGTAAGAACGAGACCGACGCCCCTAAGCGCATCTCGTCCACGTTCGAGTTCGTGCCCTCTCCCGAGCATGTTCTCGGCAAGCTTGTACCGTCGTATATCCTGACGGTCATCTACCAGGCCCTGATCGATTCGGCGGCTGCCGAGCAGGGTGCACGCCGCAAGGCCATGCACTCCGCGACGGAAAACGCCACCGCGATCATCTCGACCCTTACCCGCACGTATAGTCGCGTGCGCCAGGCTTCGATCACGACCGAGATTAACGAGATCGTCGGCGGAGCCTCAGCATTGGAGGAACAGTAATGGCTAATAACACCGTAAAGCTTGCGGTCGAGGAAGCCACCAAGAAGACGACTGCCGGTGATGGTCGCATCGTGCGTATCATCGGCCCTGTCGTCGACGTCAAGTTTGACGGTGCGGTGCCCCCGATCTACAACGCGCTCACGGTCGAGGCCGAGACCCCGATCGGTCACCTGAGCACGATCCTCGAGGTTGAGAGCCAGCTTCCGGGCGGCGTCGTCCGCACGGTCGCCATGTCCTCGACCGACGGTCTGCAGCGTGGTCTCATTGCCACCGATACCGGTGAGCCCATGAAGATGCCCGTTGGCCCCAAGACACTCGGCCGCATTTGGAACGTCATGGGCAAGCCCGTCGACGGCAAGCCTATGCCCGAGGTGGAGGAGTTCTATCCCATCCACCATGCGGCACCTCGTTTTGACGAGCTCACCACCAAGACCGAGATCTTCGAGACCGGCATCAAGGCCGTCGACCTGCTTGAGCCCTACATCCGTGGCGGCAAGACAGGCCTGTTCGGCGGCGCCGGCGTCGGCAAGACCGTTCTGATTCAGGAGCTCATCAACAACCTCGCCCAGGAGCATGGCGGCACTTCGGTGTTCACCGGCGTCGGCGAGCGTACCCGTGAGGGTACCGACCTTTATCTCGAGATGAGCGAGTCTGGCGTTATCGACAAGACCTGCTTGGTCTACGGTCAGATGAACGAGCCGCCTGGAGCGCGTCTGCGCATCGGTCTGGCCGGCCTTACCACCGCTGAGTACTTCCGCGATCGTGGCCAGGACGTTCTGCTGTTCATTGATAACATTTTCCGCTTCTCCCAGGCCGGTTCCGAGGTTTCCGCACTTCTGGGCCGTATGCCGTCCGCCGTCGGTTACCAGCCCACGCTGGCTACCGAGATGGGCGACCTCCAGGAGCGCATTACCTCGACCAAGACGGGCTCCATTACCTCCGTCCAGGCCGTCTACGTCCCCGCCGACGACCTGACCGACCCGGCGCCTGCCACGACGTTCACCCACCTCGACGCTACCACGGTTCTTTCGCGTAGCATTTCGTCGCTCGGCCTGTTCCCGGCCATCGACCCGCTCGCGTCTTCCTCCGACGCCCTCGATCCCTCGATCGTCGGCGAGGAGCACTACCGTGTCGCCGTCAAGGTCCAGGAGCTCCTGCAGGAGTACTCCGACCTTCAGGACATCATCGCCATTCTGGGTATGGACGAGCTGTCCGAGGAGCAGCGCCTTACGGTCAACCGTGCCCGTAAGATCCAGCAGTTCCTCTCGCAGTCCTTCCACGTTGCCGAGAAGTTCACCGGCAACCCCGGCGTCTACGTCCGTGTCGAGGATACCGTCCGCTCCTTCGCCGAGATTGTCGACGGCAAGGCCGATGACCTGCCCGAGCAGGCTTTCCGCTATGCCTCCACGATTGAGGACGTGCGCGAGCGCGCCCGCAAGATGGGGGAGAAGTAGGTTATGCGTATCCGCATCGTGTGCCCCGTGAGCCTCGCCTATGAGGGTGACGCTGCGTTTGTGTCGATTCCGTCTACGGATGGCGAGTTTGGCGTTCTGCCTGCTCACTCCAGCGAAATCTGCACGATCGACCGCGGTTACGTTCGCGTTTCCGATAAGGCCATGGGCACTGTCGACCACACGTTTGCCGTGGCCGGCGGCTATGCCCAGGTTGCGGACGATGTCGTGACCGTTCTCGCCGAGCGCGCTTGCGATTTGGCGACCGTCGATGCCGACAAGGTTAAAGCTGATATTCAAGGTTTTGAAGAGAAGCTGGGTAATTTGTCGGAGGATGATGCACGCCGCGCCTACCTCTATAATGAAATCGCATGGTGTAAGCTCAAGCTTGCCCAATAGTCAAACGATTTAGCGTTCGACCATTTGCGAACACATCATGCCCGGGATGGCCCAGCCACCCCGGGCATGCTTTTTGAAAGGGTAGACCTTGGATATTATCCGCGTTGAGGGTGGCCACGCCATCGGAGGCTCCGTGCCCGTCTCGGGTGCCAAGAACTCCGCGCTCAAACTCATGGCGGCAACGCTTCTGGCGCCGGGCAAGACGACGCTGCAGAACGTGCCCGATATTTCCGATGTCCACGTGATGGGCAAGGTGCTCAAGGGTATGGGCGCTACGATCGATGTTCTCGACGAGCACACGCTCGAGATCGATACCTCCCAGGTCGATTCTTGGGAGGCTCCCTACGAGCTCGTCGCCAAGATGCGCGCCTCCACGGCTGTGATGGGTCCCCTGCTGGGTCGCTTCCATCGCGCCAAGATCGCCATGCCGGGCGGCTGCAACCTGGGTGCTCGCAAGATCGATATGCATATCCTGGGTCTCGAGGCTCTGGGCGTCGAGTTCGACACCGCCCACGGCTACATCAACGCCAGTGCTCCCCAGGGTCTGCTGTCTCTTATACACATCTCCGAGCCCACGAGACATGCGCAGATCTCGTA
>USHF01000006.1 GCA_900554465.1 uncultured Collinsella sp. | reverse complement strand
CATAGTGACCACCATTTTGGTCTCGCAGGCGTTGGGCAGCACAAAGCGGGCGTCCTCGTTGGCCTGTTTAGAAGCCTTGGCGCGAGCCTGCTTTTCCGGCATCCCCTCGGCCATCAGGCGGGCGGTAAAGTACTCGCCGCGGCTCACGAGCTCCTCGGTGGAGTAGCCGCCCGAGCGGGCGCGCTCGGCAAAGGCCGCAAACTCCTCGCGGATGGGATAGGTGAGCTCCAGCTCGTCAGCGATATCAAAATAGCGCTGGCCGATGTCCTCGAGCAGTTCCTCGCACGACACGTGATACTTAACGTGTGCGTTAACCAGATAGAGCAGGTCGGTCACCTTGGTGTCACCCTTAAAGCGGCGACCGCAGGCGGAAACCACCACAAAACGGCGGGCCGGGTCGGCATCGACAATGGCCTTGATCTTCTTGAAGTGTTCGGCGTCGGCGACCGACGAGCCGCCAAACTTGGCAATCTTTATCATGGCGTGGAGGTTACCTTTCTAAAAGCCTCTGCAAACCTGTTTTGCGCGCTCTGATACCATGGGTTCACCGATTGGGACCAAGGCATCCGAGGAGCAGTGTTATATGGGAACTTATCATAGTACACGAGGACGCACTTTATCGTGCTCAAGTAAGGTGGCAATCCGCACCGGCATCGCTCCCGACGGGGGTTTGTTCGTCTCGGACGAGCTTGGCACCCAGCAGCTCGATATCAGCACACTTGCCGATAAATCGTACTTTGAAATCGCTCAAGATGTGTTGGGAATGTTACTGAATGATTACACGCCCGAAGAAATTTCGGCCTGTGTGAATGAGGCATACCGCGGCACGTTTGCAAGCGAAGAGGTCACGCCGCTCGTCAAACTCGACGCCGCACCGGGCGCCGACGCCCCTCAAACCTATGTAATGGAGCTCTTTGGCGGCCCCACGAGCGCCTTCAAGGACGTCGCCCTGCAAATGCTCCCCCGCCTCATGGCCCGCACCTCCGCCAAGGACGGCGGCGCCGAGCGCATCATGATCGTCACCGCTACGTCGGGCGACACCGGCAAGGCTGCACTCGCCGGCTTTGCCGATGCTCCGGGCACGGGCATCTCCGTCTTTTATCCCGAGGGCAAAGTCAGCCGCGTGCAGAATCTGCAGATGTCCACGCAGGAGGGCGATAACGTCGCTGTCTGCGGCATCCGCGGCAACTTCGATGACGCCCAGAGCGCCGTCAAGCGCATCTTTGCCGATAAGGAGCTTGCCGAGCGCCTGGAGGCCGCCGGCACCGTGCTTTCGAGCGCCAACTCCATCAACGTCGGCCGTTTAGTGCCGCAGGTCGTCTACTACTTTGCCGCCTATGCGCAGCTGCTGCGTGCCGGCGCTATCGAGGCCGGCGACGCCGTTGAGTTCTGCGTGCCGACCGGCAACTTTGGCGATATCCTGGCCGGCTACTACGCCAAGCGCATGGGCCTGCCCGTCGCCAAGCTCGTCGTCGCAAGCGACAAGAACAACGTGCTGGCCGACTTTTTGACCACCGGCGTCTACGACCGCAACCGTCCGTTCTACACGACCATCTCGCCGTCGATGGACATCCTTATCAGCTCCAACCTGGAGCGCATGCTCTACTTCCTGTCCGACGGCGACTGCGAGCTCGTTGCCGGCCTTATGGAGCAGCTGGCACAGACCGGTCGCTACGAAGTGCCCGCCAATCTGCTCGCAAAGATTCAGAGCGTCTTTGGCTGCGGCTGGGCCAGCGAGGACGAAGTCCGCGCTGCCATCAAGAGCTGCTGGGACGCAAACGGCTACGTGATTGACCCGCACACCGCCTGCGGCTATCACGTCTTTGAAAAAGTCACCCCCGCCGAGGGCGCCAAGGCCCGCGTGCTGCTTTCGACCGCCAGCCCCTACAAGTTCCCGCGCGCCTGCTGCGACGCTCTGGGCCTCGACGTTCCCGAGGATGATTTTGAGGCTATGCGTGTGCTCGGGCAGGCCACCGATACGGTCGCCCCGGCACAACTTGCCGAGCTCGAGTCCAAGCCCGTCCGCTTTGAAGACGTCTGCGACGTCGATGAGATGGCAAGCTACGTCGAGTCTGCAGCAAAACGAATGAGCACCAACTAAACCCCTTATTAAGCGCCGGCGAAAGCCGGCGCACCTTCTTTTTATTAAGCTTTCGGGATGATGACGAGCATGCGAGCGGGTCTGGCCGTTTAGTTCGTCGCGAGTTCCGCACGAGCCGGAAAGCACTTAATGTGCTTTCCGAGCGAGCCAGGACTGCCCGAGCAGCGAACTAAACGGCCAGACCCGCCCAGGAGGACCCACATGATCAAAATCACCGTCCCAGCAACCAGCGCCAACCTAGGCATCGGCTACGACACCCTCGGCATGGCCGTCAGCCTCTACTCGCACTTCACCTTCGAGCGTACCGACAAGCTCACCATCACGGGCTGCCCCGAGGAGTTCCAAAACGAGAACAACCTGGTCTATGTGAGCTTTGTCGATGCTCTGGCCGCCTGGGGCGAGCAGGCCTTCCCCGTTGCCATCGACATCCAGACCGACGTGCCCGTCGCTCGCGGCCTGGGTTCCAGCTCCACCTGCGTCGTCGCTGGCATCATGGCGGCCGCCGCGCTGACGGGCCACACCGTCGACCGTGCCGAGCTCGTCCGCATTGCCACCGAGGTCGAGGGCCATCCCGATAACGTCGCCCCTGCCATCCTGGGCGGTGCCGTTTGCTCCTTTACGCCGACTGATTCGCTCCCCCAGTGCCTGCGCTACGAGGTAAGCGATCGCTTGCGTTTTATTACCGTGATTCCGCCCTACGAGGTGCATACGAGCGAGGCGCGCAAGGTTGTGCCGCAGGAGATTCCACTCTCCACCGCCGTATGGCAAATGGGCCGCATCGCCGGCATGACGCGCGGCCTGGAGACCGGCGACCTTGACCTGATTGCCGCCGCCAACGACGACCGCATCCAGGAGCCCTATCGCCGCCGCCTGATTCCCGATTACAACGCTGTGCGCGACACCTGCCTTAATGGCGGCGCCAAGACCATCTGGATCAGTGGCTCCGGCTCGACCCTCATGGCCGTAACCGACGATACCATCGTGGCGAAGTTCCTGCAGGTCAAGCTGCGCGAGCAGTTCCCCAAGTGCGATACGCATATTCTGACGTGCGACACCGAGGGCGCCCAGATCGAATACCTGTAGTCGCCGCACCGTATACCCGCTGGGGAGGCCAGAGGCTTTGCCCCCAAATCGTCCTCGGACATGGCAGGACCCCCGCTGCGCACTTCGTGCGGCGGGGGTCCTGCCGTCCTGCGGAAAGATTGGGGGGCAAAGCCTCTGGCCTCCCCTACGTTAACGTCGCTTGCGGCGGCTACAGGGACCTACGCCCTGGAAAGTCGCCGGGCTGATGTTCTGCATTTTATTGATAGGGGCGCTTATTAGAGGCAGGCCTCGGCAATGCGGCGCTTGAGTTCGTCGATGCCGGTGCCGGTCTGGGAGCTTGTGATGATTACGTTTTCGGCCGGGACGTTGAGTTGCTTTTTGATGGCTGCAGCCTGGCGGGCCTGCTGGGTGCGGCTGAGCTTGTCGGCCTTGGTGAGGCAGACGATAAAGTTGAACTCGTTGCCCTGCAGGTAGTCAATCATGTCATGGTCGAGCTTACTGGGGTCGTGGCGAATGTCCACCAGCGGCACAACCAGGTTAAAGCTACGCTCGGAGTCGAAAAAGTCGCCGATGAGCTCGGCCCAACGGTCGCGCTCGGCCTTGGAACGGCGAGCGAAACCGTAGCCCGGCAGGTCCACAAAGTGCACGTCGTCGGCCTCGAAGAAATTGATGTTGCTCGTCTTGCCCGGCGTGCTCGAAACCTTGACCAGGTTCTTGCGACCAAAGAGCTTGTTCATGATGGACGACTTGCCCACATTGGAGCGGCCCACAAAGCTCACCTCGGGACAGGTGGACTCGGGGATCTGCGAAACCTTGCCGTAGCTGGCGACGAACTTGGCAAGCTGGTAATTAATGGAATCGGCCATGGACACTCCTTGGTCGTAGGTTTTTACAAAACGGGCGTGCTATTGCGCGGCGGCGATACGACGAACGATGTCAAGCGTGATGCCGCTCGCGGTGCGAGCGTACTCATCTAGATCGAACTCGCGCTCGCAAAACGCGTCATATGCCTCGTCACAATTATCGCTGATAGCACGCAGCACCAGACAATCGACACCGTTCTTGGCTGCAATATGGGCAATTGCGGCGCCTTCCATCTCAACGCAATCGGCATGCGTGGCCTCAATCGCAGCGTTACGCATGGCGTCACCCGTAACAAAGCGGTCACCCGTGGCGATAGTGCCACACAGGAACTGCTTGGGGTCCTTCTCCGCAGCCGCTACATCCAGTGATGCGTCCACAAACCCGTGCTCGACAAGCACGGCAGCTGCAATATCAACCAAAGCCGGTGTCGAGGCAAATTCCTCAAGCCCCGGCGCCGACTCGGCGATGAGCGCCGTGTCGGTATCGAGATAGCGCAGGCACTTGCCTATAACCACGTCGTTAATATGGAGCTTGGGGTTTAGGCCACCCGCAATGCCCGAAAACACAACGGCCTGCGGGGCATATTTGCTGATGAGATGCTGCGTTGCCGCCGCGGCGTTTACGGTTCCCATGCCAGCGGTCGTAGCGACAACAGACAAACCGTCAAGCTCACCGCTGACAACGGTCAAGCCCGCCTCTTGCGACACACGAGCGCCGTTCAGTTCTTCTTTAATCTGCGCGACCTCTTTTTCGAGCGCACCGATGATTGCGATGGTAGGCACACCATCCCCCAAACCTGTGAAAACTGCTTATCCACGGTATGGTACCAGCATTTTGACTCAACCGCGCGATACGAAGCCGTTAGACCAGCGCAGCGCGGGTATCGTAGAGGAACAAAAATGGCTTGCTATCCGATGGCGGATTTGAGTTCGGCACGGCGCTTTTTCATGCCCGTCATGACGGCGTTGCGCAGCTCGGGCACGCGCGCGGTATCCATCTGGGGCACGCCCTCGAGCCTATAGGGAATGCCCAGTTGCTCGTACTTGACGACACCCATCGTGTGATACGGCAGCATTTCCAGGCCCACCACGTTGTGCCACGGGGCAATCAGGCGACCGAGTGCCTCGCACTCCTCCACCGTGTCGGTAATGCCCGGCACCACCACATGGCGAATAACAACCTTAATCTTGCGACGGGCAAGCTCATCGCCAAACGCCAGGATGCGCGCAGGATCGCAACCGGTCAGCTTTTTGTGCTCAACCGAATCGGCATGCTTGATGTCGAGCAGCACCATATCGGTCTCGTTGAGCACGGCATCGAACTTCTCCGGATGCTTGGGATCAAACGCATAGCCACAGCTGTCTAAGCAGGTGTGTACGCGGCCATCGGGGTTGTTGTGCATCACGCGGAACAGGTCGGCCAAAAACTCGGGCTGCAGGAGCGGTTCGCCGCCCGAAACGGTAATGCCGCCGCTACGGTAGAACTCATGGTTACTCTGGAACTCATCCATCAGATGCTCGACGGTCACCATGGTGCCGCCGTTAACCGACCAGGTATCAGGATTGTGGCAATACGCGCAGCGCATAGGACAGCCCTGGACAAACACCACAAAGCGGATGCCGGGTCCGTCGACCGTTCCCATCGTCTCGATTGAATGCACGCGACCCAGGGCATATGCAGAGTCCTCGGGATGAGCGTCCACACCCTCAAACGTCATCTCAGCCATTCCCGCTACCTTGCCTCTCTTTGGTTTTCGCCAATTAAAATGCCAGAGCCATTCTAGCCCATACGCATGATGGCGAAACGGTTTAGCGGTCAATTAGGTCGTCCTATTTGACTCCACGCAAAAGCGGCAGGAAGGTTGTCGCAACCCGCCCGCCGCCGTGGCAATAGCAATCAATAGTCGCCAGGCCTTTACGCTTTAAGCGTAAGCACCGCACCAAAGGCGGTCGGGCCGCAATGGCTCGAGATGACGCCGCCGACCTGAGTCCAAGTAACGTCCTTAAAGCCCAGATCGTGCGCATAGACTTCCATGTCGTCGCGCAGTTCCTCCGAAAGGCCCACCGAATACGCCAAACCAATGTGCGAGTAGTCGATCTCGCCCTTCGCAACCATGTGGTCAATAAAGGCGCGGGCGCACTTGAGCATAGAGCCGCGGAATTTCTTAGTCGCCACGAACTTGCCGCCTGTCACCTCAATGCAGGGCTTAATCTTGAGCAGATGGGCGCCTAGGAACGCGACGTTGGACAAGCGACCACCTGCCTTAAGGAAGGCAAGGTCGGTAGGAACAAAGCCCAACAGCACGCGGTCCATGACGGAGTTCGTAAATGCAAAGATCTCGTCGACGGTGGCATCGGGGTGAGCCTCAATATACTTGGCGGTCTCGACGACAACGAGCGACTGGCCTACCGAGACAAAGCGCGTGTCCATGGAGAACACGTAGTCGCGCCCCTGGGCCGCAATCTTTGAGGACTGATGCGAGCAGGTCGTGGCCTCGGAATACGCGAGATGCAAAATGGTCGCGTCGGGCTGCTCGGCGTGAATGCGGTCGTACACGTGAGCAAAATCCGCAGGCGCGCAGCCACTGGTCTTGGGCATCACGCCAAACTCGTTGCAGCGCGAATAAATCTCAAGCGGATCGATCGAGCCGTCCTCGACGGTCTCGTCACCAATCGTGACATGCATAGGCACGCGCACGATACCATAGCGTTCACAGAGCTCCGGCGTCACATCCGAACCAGACTCAACCACGATTACGTACTTGCCCATTATCTTCACGACCCATCTCGACGTTGGATATGTATTACACGCGCACGCCCGTCGCCCAATTGAACAACGACTCCCAAGCACCAGAGAGACGCCGCCCTTCGCCACAACAAAGGACAGCGTCTCCCTGAAATACTCCGTGCTTGCATGAGATTCTACACGGTTTAGTAATGAGTGTTACTTACTCCGCAAACGGTAGCTATATGCGATAAACGGTAGCCACCAAGAAAGCCCGTGTATCCAAAACGCCATGGTCACTCACAATGCGGCTAGCGAGCCAGACGGTAAAACTCCATCGAGGCGTCGCCCTCGGCGCGCAACTGCATCGCCGGCGCCGCAGACGAATAGGTGCGGCTCGTAAGCGCAACCTCGCCGTCGTTGACAAATACCTCGAGCATCGTGGCATCCGAAAGGACTCGCAGGCAGTAAAGCTCGTCGAGCTCAACCGACCTCTTATCGCGTCCATAGCCCTCATCGCCCATATCAAGTGTGAGCATTCCGCTGGCAAAGCACACGACAACGCCCTCACGAACTTCCAGCTCAATGGACTTCGTCCCCCGGCACGACACGACGGCATCAAACAGTCGACCAGGAGAGCCGACGGTCTCTCCGGCGGTCACCGAAACACGCTCCTTGCGCAGTTGCTCAACCTCGCGCGCGGGCCACTGACAGAGCTTACCGTCGCGCATATTCAGCACCCTCGGCACGGTAAGCGCGCACTGCCATCCGCGTTCCACCGTCGGGTTTTGAGCCGTTGCATCGGGGCAGCCGGCCCAACCGATCATAATCCGTCGACCGTCGGCATCTGCAAATGATTGAGGGGCATAGAAGTCAAAACCCGCATCGACCATCGGGGGCATACCCTGCCCGGCGATTTTAAAGCTAGGCGCCTCCCAATCGGCCTCAATACGAAACCACACGCACTGATGCGGGTTTTGGTAACGCCAACCATCGGCGGGCACGCCCTGCGGGCAGCAAACGAGAATAAGCTCGCCATCAAGCTCAAACAGATCGGGGCACTCCCACATAAAACCGAACTTCTCGCCGAGCTCGATACGCGTCGCATATTTCCAGCACTCAAGATCGTGCGAGGTATAGACGAGCACGCAACCGCGGTCGTCTTTCGTACGAGCACCAAGAACCATATAGTAGATACCGTCGTGCTCCAGGATCTTGGGGTCGCGCACGTGCGTACTAATATCGTCGGGGTAATCGACCGGACCAACAGCTATGTGCTTCTCCCCCAATTTATCGGGGTTCTCGGTAACCATGTGAATCTGATTTTGGTCGCGCCCTGTCAGCACATAGTCATAATCATCGCGGTCAAAATGCTTGACGTTACCGGTATAGAAGTAGTGAATCTTGCCGTCGTGCATAAATGCAGACCCCGAATACGCACCGCTCGAGTCTAGATCTGAATCGGGGAATAGCGCGGGACCGCGGTTCTCGTACGTCACAAAGTCCTTCGTCGTCAGATGATTCCACAGCACCGGTCCGCCGTGCGCGGCATCAAACGGATCGTATTGGTGATAGATGTGGTATGTATCACCAACCTGCACCAAACCGTTGGGATCATTGAGCCAGCCAAGCTCGGGCTCCGCATGGAACAGAAGTCTATCGGGGTCAGCCGCGATGCGAGCCGCAGTCTCATCCTGCCCGGCACGCCACAGCTCGTAGTCCGAGCGCGTCACCCTATGTTTTTGATCGAACATTCAATCGTCCTTCTTGTAGAGGAGAAGGACGCCCGGCCCATGCGAGCCAAACGCCCTTCTCCAACAGGTCAACCCGTACATTACCTTGACGGATCTGGATTAGAAGCTGACATCAAAGCCAGCGCCAGCGCCCTCTTCATCGGTGGTCGGCACGCCCTTTGCCTTGTTGTAGGCAAAGATCAAGACGATCGGCACGATAAAGGCGATGAGATTGCCAGCCACATACCACACGAGGGTCTCGGGCGTGACGATGAGCAGGCCAAGCACGCCGGTCAGACCCTGACCGATAGCGCGCACCTCAAAGAGCTTGACGAAGGCACCGCCGCAGCCTGCACCGATGCATGCGCAGATGAACGGAATGATCGAATAGCGCATGTTTGCAGCAAAGATAGCGGGCTCGGAGATTCCGACCAGCGTCGGGATAAAGGACGACATGCAGATGTTGCGCTCTTTGGAGTGCTTCTTGTGAATGAGGTACATACCGATGGCGCCGCCGCCCTGGGCGATGATGGAAACCGACCAGATGGCCTGGATGTAGTTGAAGCCAGTCGTGGCAACAAGGTTTGCCTCGATACCCTGGATGAACTGATGCGTACCGGTAACGACGAGCGGCTGCAGGAACGCGGCGAAGACAAAGGCACCAAAGACGCCCATCCTGTTGTACAGGATATCGATTACGCCGGCGAGGACGTCACCGATCAGGTTGCCGAGCGGGCCGAACACGGTGAACAGGGCAACGTTAGCAAGAATCAGGGTAACGGTCGGGACAAAGACGAACGAAACGACCTCGGGGATGTACTTCTGGGCAATCTTCTCGACCTTGGCCATAAACCAGGCAGTCAGGATTGCGGGGAACACACCGCCCTGGAAAGCAACCATGGGAATGGATAGCGGACCGAAGTTCCAGTACTCAGCACCCGTCGGGTCCATAACGAACGTGTTGCGGTTCATAAGGCTCGGGTGAACCATGACGATACCGACGAGGATGCCCAGGATCGGGTTACCGCCAAAACGCTTGACCGCGCTGTACATAACCAGGACAGGCAGGTAGTCGAACGTGGTGGCGATAATGGCAAAGAAGCTTGCGAGGTTCTTGAGGAACTCGCTGTGATCGGCGAGGCTGCCCTCCATGCCAAAGAGGCCGTTGGCAACGATCAGCGACTTAAGGCCGATGATGATTGCAGCGCCGACGAAGGCGGGAATGATGGGGATAAAGATGTCCGAGAATACCTTGAGGACCGAGAAGAACTTGCCCTTCTTGTCCGCCTCGGCGCCCTTGACCTCGGAAGCACTGATCTCCTTAACGCCCGTCAGAGCCATAAACTCATCGTAAACCTTGTTGACGGTACCGGTACCGAAGATGATCATGAGCTGGCCGCTGTTGTACAGCACGCCCTTGACGCCATCGATGTTCTCAAGCTCGGCCTTGTTGTATTTGCTCGTATCCTTGAGCACCAGACGCAGACGGGTCACGCAATGCGTGGCGCCCTCGATGTTCTCCAGTCCGCCGACGTTGTCGACGACTTGCTGGGACACTGCCTTGTAGTCCATGTTCCTCTCCATTCCTTTTCTAAATCATAAAACGGTTCGTTGCCGCTACAGAGACGCGATCGTTGCGTTTGCGCACTTGAGCGCACCGTCGGTGACGGTAAGCGCCACACCCTGGCCCTGCTTGTTGCAGAAGCGCGCGTTAAGCGCAACATCATCGACAAAGATGGTCGCGATGTCGTCGTCGACGACCAGACGCACATGGTGAGTGCCCTCGCCCTTAAAGAACAACGGACGCTCGAGGCCCATGTTGTTGACCTGGAACCACGGGTACTGGGGAGCCGGCGTGAACTCGAGCTTGCCCTCGCGCAGGTTGGCGCGGAACTCATAGGCAAGACCGGACTCGGCGTCCTCGGCGAACTTGACCGAGAAGCCGGCAGCGTTACCGCCGAGCTCAATGTCGGCATCGAGCAAGTAGGTGGAGCCGGCATCCGCGGCGAGCACCTGCTCGACCTTGCCCGACTCGCAGGAAAGCTCAAAGGTCTCGACAGCCTTGCCCTCGCCAAAGGCGCCAAGCATGCTGTCGGGGAGCTTGGTGCCGAGCGTTCCGTCGGCACGCTGAACGATCTCGAGGGGCACAAAGGTGCCACCCCACAGGTAAGAGCTGGGGTCACCGCCCTCGTCACGCGTAGGAACCCAACCAAAGAGAACGCGGCGCTCACCATCAAATGCGGTACGCGCGGCATAGTACGCGCGGCCATCGAAGGAATCGTCCGCAGGAGTGATCCAAGGACCGTTGATAGAGCGAGACATGCGGTAACGGGTCTTGTTGCCATCACTGTACTCGGAGAACACCAGATACCACCAGTCGCCCATCTTAAAGAGATCAGGCATCTCGAACATGGTGTACAGGCCCGGATTCCACCAGTCGCCCTGGAACTCCCAGGTATCCAGGTCCTTGGAGGTGAACTTGACCAGACGACCGGTCATCAGACGCTTGTCCTCGCCCACACGCGTGCCGAGGATGAGCATGTACTCTTCGTTCTCCTCATCCCAAAGCACAAAGGGATCGCGCCAGTTGCGGTCATCGTAACCCTCCTGGGGCGGAAGCAGCGTCTCGGCGATGTTCTTCTCCCACTTGACGGCGTCGTCACTCGTTGCGTGAAGAAGAACCTGCTTCATCAAGCGTGCCTTGACCTTATCGCGATTGCAACCAGTGTAGAGCGCATGGTACTTGTCGCCCACCTTAAACACCGTGCCGGCATAAACATACTGGTCGACTTCCTCGTCGCCGCCACGCTCAAGGCTCTCGCCAAAGTCTTTGTAATTGACGAAGTCCTTGGTTGTCGCGAGTGCCCAGCCAAACGGCTCTCCGAAAGGTCCGGGGTTTCGCGTGTCACGCTGATGATAGAGATAGAACGTGCCGTCCTCGCCGTACGGCATGATGTCGCCTACCCAAATTCCCTCAGGCTGGTAATACACCTTGTGCATCCGAGACTTCCTTTCTCACGAGATACTAACTCGGTACAACTGCAAGATATGTCAATCGTTTTCATATGTCAAACGTTTTCACACCAATACGTCTTTTCGCAGTTCCAGTCGTCGGCAAACGGTTGACATATGCCGGCGAACGGTCATCAGAGGTGTTTGAGGAATTCTTTTGGCACGGGATGAACTACGCGGTTTTACCCTCAATGAGTTCAACGGGGAGCTTGATATTCGATTCGGGCTTTTCGCCGTTAATAAGAGCAATGATGGATTGCGCCGCAAGCTCTCCGATGCGATCGATATCTTGGCGTACGGTTGTTAAGTCAGGCATAAACGTCATAGTGCGGCGGGCACCATCCGCGCCCACGACCTTAATATCGCCCGGAGCGCTCAAGCCGCGCTGCTTCATCACGTTAAGACAGATAGCCGCCATCGTGTCGTCTCCCGCAAAGATGCCGTCAATATCGGGGTTCTCATCGAGGATCTTCGCAACGACCGCGCTCTTTTCGTCGTCGGGCTTAACGAACTCAACCTCACGGACAAGCGCGGGCAAACCGGCCTGCTCAACAACATCGAGGTAGGCATCGGTACGCTTATTGGCAGGCATGCGCATGCGGCTATTGCTGCGCAGGCACAGGATGCGTGAACATCCGTCATCGATCAGGCGACGCGTGGCAAGTTCGCCGATGCTATAGCTGTCGCTCGCAATCTGAACAGAGGCTTCGCCAAGGTCGCAGTCGATACCAACCAGACTCAAGCCCATCTCGGCATACGCCTCGGCACCGATATTAAGGGAGTTGACGATGACGCCGTCGACCATATTGCGGCGGAGCATGTCAATATAGGAACGCTCAAGATCGGGTCGATTGGCGCTGTTGCACAGCAACATCTTAAAGCCGTTTTCCGCTAACGTGCGCTCGACCGCCTGCACAACCTGAGCATGGAACGGGCTGCTCACAAGGGGAACGATCATACCGATAAGGTTCAGGCGACCGTTGAGCATGGCACGGGCGATATCGTTGGGCGTATAGTTGATGCGCTCCATCGCGGCATGGACCTTATCGCGGGTCTCTTGGCTAATATAGCCGCGATTATTAAGCACGCGAGATACCGTAGTAGGCGAAACCCCCGCCACCGCTGCAACTTCCTTGATGCCAGGCTTAGCCGTATCCTTAGAACGAGCACTCTCGCGAGCCATAGCACCCTCCCCCATCAACATGTCATACGTTTACATACGAACAAAGCATACCCCAACAAGAGCGGGAAGACGGTAACAGTACAAGTAAGTAAACGACTCATCCAAATAATTAGGAGAGTTCCGCCTAAAGGGTGACTCCAAAGGACCCCACATGGCCGGTTTTGGGTTACTTTCCAAAATATTCCGCAGGACGCAAAGGGCTCCGCCGCGCGAAGCGCGCAGCGGAGCCCTTTGCATGTCCGAGGACGTTTTGGAAAGTAACCCAAGACGGCCCGGCGATCCTGCGGGAGTTAAACCCCTTTAGAACTTGTTGTGGAAGGTACGCGCAATGACCTCGTCCTGCTGCTCCTTGGTGAGCGTGTGGAAGTTCACGGCATAGCCGGAAACGCGGATGGTCAGCTGCGGGTACTTCTCGGGGTGAGCCTGAGCGTCGAGCAGCGTCTCACGGTTGAAGACGTTGATGTTCAGGTGGTGGCCGCCCTTCTCGGCGTAAGCGTCGAGCATGTGGACCAGGTTATCGGCCTGAGTCTCGGAAACTTCAGAAACCTTCATAATGTGTCTCCTTCGATTGATAGGCGCCGGCCGAAACCGGCGCGCTAATCAGTAATCGTTATTGTTAGTATAGCACTAACAATAGTTACTCGCCCAGCTGATCAAGGTCGATATCGCCAAAGAACACCTGGTCCTCCTTGCCGAGCGCACTCGGGATGATGGAGAAGGTGTTGGAAATGCCGTCCTGAGCATCGCGGAACGGGAGCTTGGAAACCGAAGACAGCGAAGCGATGGCGCCGTGGCTATCGCGCTTGTGCATGGGGTTAGCACCCGGGGCGAACGGCTGGCCAGCCTTGCGGCCGTCGGGGGTGGAGCCGGTCTTCTTGCCGTACACGACGTTGGAGGTGATGGTCAGAACCGAGGTCGTGGGCACGGAGTTGCGATAGGTGTCGTTCATGCGGATGTACTCCATGAACTGGTGCACAACGTCGTGAGCGATCTGGTCGACGCGGTCGTCGTCGTTACCGTACTTGGGGAACTCGCCCTCGGTCTCGAAGTCGACGATGATGCCGTTCTCATCACGGACGGGGTGGACCTTAGCGTACTTGATGGCGGACAGGGAGTCAGCCACGACGGAAAGGCCAGCGATGCCCGTAGCGAACCAGCGGTGCACGTGCTTGTCGTGCAGAGCCATCTGGATGCGCTCGTAGCAATACTTGTCGTGCATGTAGTGAATGATGTTCAGCGAGTTGACGTACACGCCAGCGAGCCACTTCATCATGTCGTTGTACTTGGCCACAACGTCGTCGTAATCGAGCGTATCGCCCTCGACGGCGCGATACTTGGGGCCGACCTGCTTCTTGGAGACCTCGTCAACACCGCCGTTGAGCGCGTAGAGCAGGCACTTGGCCAGGTTGGCGCGGGCGCCGAAGAACTGCATCTCCTTGCCGATGCGCATGGAGGACACGCAGCAGGCGATGCCGTAGTCGTCGCCGTGGTAAACGCGCATGAGGTCGTCGTTCTCGTACTGGATCGAGGAGCTGGCGACAGAAGTCTTGGCGCAGAACTTCTTGAAGTTCTCGGGCAGACGGGTCGACCACAGAACGGTCATGTTGGGCTCGGGGCTGGTGCCCATGTTCTCGAGCGTGTGCAGGTAGCGGTAGCTCATCTTGGTAACGAGCGTACGGCCGTCAACACCCATGCCGCCGATGGACTCGGTGACCCACTGCGGGTCGCCGGTGAACAGGGCCTGGTACTCGGGGGTACGGGCAAACTTGACCATGCGGAGCTTCATGATGAAGTGATCCACGAACTCCTGAATCTGCTCCTCGGTGAAGGTGCCGTTGGCAAGGTCGCGCTCAGCGTAGATGTCAATGAACGTGGAGGTACGGCCGATGGACATAGCGGCGCCGTTCTGCTCCTTGACGGCAGCGAGGTAGGCGAAGTACATCCACTGGATGGCCTCCTGCGTGTTGGTAGCAGGGTTGGAAATATCGAAACCATAGGTCTCGGCCATCATCTTGAGCTCGCCGAGGGCGCGGATCTGCTCCTGCAGCTCCTCACGGTCGCGGATGTTGTCGGCGGTCATGACCGTCGGGGTGGAAGCCTTCTGGGCCTCCTTGTCCTTGATCAGGTAGTCGACGCCGTACAGGGCAACACGACGGTAGTCGCCGATGATGCGGCCGCGGCCATAGCCATCGGGCAGACCGGTGATGATGTGGGCCGAACGGCAAGCACGCATCTCGGGGGTGTAGACATCGAAGACGCCGGCGTTGTGGGTCTTGCGCTCGAAGGTGTAGCGCTCGACAACGTTCTCGTCGACCTTATAGCCGTGCTGGCTGGCAGCCTGGCAAGCGATGCGGATACCGCCGTTGACGTGCAGCGCGCGCTTGAGCGGCTTGTCGGTCTGGAGGCCGACGATGGTCTCCTTCTCGCGGTGGGCGTTATCGATGTAGCCAGCGGGGTGGCTCACGATACCCGTGACGGTCTTGGTGTCCATATCGAGGACGCCGCCCTGCTCGCGCTCCTTGAGCAGCAGGTCGAGAACCTCGCCCCACAGCTCCTTGGTACGCTCGGTCGGGCCGGCGAGGAACGACTCGTCGCCCTCGTAGGGGGTGTAGTTCTTCTGGATGAAGTCTCGGACGTCAACCTCTCCCGTCCAGATGCCTTCCTTGAAGCCTTCCCATGCCTCCTGCATTGTGTAACCACGCTCCTAGTTACGTGTAATGCGGCGCTCTCTCACACCGCTGCTTATTGAATTCTTGAATTATCGGCTTGCACTACCGGCTTCTTCCGTTCTTCACCACACGTTGGTACAGGGAAAAACGTTTGTCCACCTTGGAACTGCAACCCAAAACCCAAGATTTCACCCGTTTGAGAAGGATAACATAGCTACCCCCTTCATCAGTGCTGTTATATGTTTCTTTTTTTATACCATTATGGCGTTTTTAACAAATCCGCAGGAAATGCGAGCGCGAACAACTACCGTTCACCGATTTGTTTGGTTTTTTCCTTGCCTTTGTACGACGTTCACTCTAGCTGTTATGCCAGCTTTATCAGGGTAAAGTGTCCCAAAGACCCTACAGAAACTGCAGGGCGGCCACGGGATCCCCCGTGGCCGCCCTGTGGCGTAGCTAGTTTTTAGCTTTGATTACCGTTTGGCATTAGGCGGCTGCGGAGGCCTTGTCGGTCGTTGCCTTGCCGTTGCTCTGCTGGCCCTCAAAATGCTTGTAGCACCAGCTGGTGACCAGCGGGGTCAAAATAGCCGTAACGATTGCGCAGGCAGCAACCTGTGCCGTGGCCGTCGCGAGCACCGCGCCGCCGTACATGGCCTCGTTGACGCTTGCCATGGCAGCAGGCGTGGCCACATTGGCTCCGGCGCAGCTCGAAATGGCCGCACCTGCGACACCCGTACCGCCCGTGAGCTTATCGACCGCGATGACGGGAATTGCAAAGATCACCGAGCAGATCACGCCGAGCAGGATGCCGGGAAGACCGCCGTTGATAAGCTGACCAAAAGTCATGGTCGAGCCCATGGCAAAGAAGACGAGCACGATGATGGCGGAAAGTGCCGGTGCCATCATCTTCTTAAAGCTGGGGAACAGGTTACCCAGAATAATGCCGACGACGATCGGCAGAATGGCGCCCACGAGCGACCAGCCGATCGGGGCCTGGCCGGCAGCGCCGAGCACGATCATCGTGACCGGAGGGCCGACAACCAGCGTGGTGATGGCGACAGCGCCACGCTCAGCCTCGTTGCCCATGGTACCCATCAGCCCAGCGTACATAGCGTTGTTGGCGCCGGTGCAAGCCGCCAGCATCACCATGGCAGAGATGCCAAACAAGTTGTCGTTGAACACATAAAGGATGAGCAGCGACATGGCAACGACCACGATCTGCTTGACGGCGATGATGATGGCGCCGCGGGCAGCGGCGGCAGGAGCGCTCTTAAACGAAATCGTCGTACCGACGATGAGCAAAAAAGCGCCCACGAGCGGGCCAGCGCCCTGCTGGGTCATGCCAAGCGTAAAGCTGCCGAGCGTTTTGAACAGGTCAGGGAATAGCGTGTTGAGCAGGCAGCCCAGCAAAAGCGGCACCAAAATATTGGCACCCGGGATGGAGGACATCTTAAAGAACGGCTCCTTTGCCGCCGGCGCCTCCACCGCAGTCGATTCACTCATATATATCTCCTTTGGATGCATGCGAATCGTAGCCGCACGCGCCTATGTCAGAAAGAAGGCGACGGTCCCGAGTCGCAGGAGCCGTCGCCGAATAATCGTCGCGGGGTATTACCCGTCCAGGACGATGCCGCCGTCGCAGTCACCGATCTCGCCGTTCACGAAGCTGGCGAGATCGGAAGCGAAGAACAGCACCATCTGCGCAGGCTCGCTGGCCTGGGCGGCGCGGCCCAGAGGAATACCGTTGATGATGCGCTGAGAGTTCTCGTCAGAGAGAATCGAGGTCATATCAGTAAGGGTGAGCGACGGGCACACGGCGTTGCAGCGAACGCCAAACTTGCCGCCTTCCTTGGCGACTGCCTTGGTTAGACCGTTAACACCGGCCTTGGAGCTCGCGTAGGCCGCGGTGCCGAGCAGGCCACCGCCGATCTTGCCAGCAACGGAACTCACGTTGACGATAGTGCCGGCATGGGCCGCCTTAAAGTGCGGGTACACGGCGTTCATCATGGTAAAGGTGCCGTTGAGGTTGATGTCGATGGTGCGACGCCACTCGGTGTCATCGATCTCATCGAACTTCTTGGTGCTGATGACGCCAGCGCAGTTGATCAGGATGTTGGTTTGCGGCAGGTCCGTAAAAATCTGCTCGACAGTCTCGCGCGCCTTGGGTGCATCGGCGACATCGAGCTGATAGAACTTGTTGCCCTCGCCAAGCTCGGCCACCGCGGCCTCGCCCTTAGCAGCGTTCCTTGCGATGAGCGCGACATGTCCGCCGCCCGCGACGATGCCCTTGGCGATCTCGAGGCCAATGCCCTGAGTGCCGCCCGTGACAATCGCGGTCTTGCCCGTGAAGTCAAATGCCATGACTCCATCCCCCTTTATATAAGGTGTCTCCTCGCGGGAAGTTGGAGCATCGCACGTGGCGATTATATGAGTCCCAGTCGTCATGGTGGTGACAACCCCTCGCCTAACCGCGTGCATAATAGTTCTTTGAAACGCTACAATTATTGAATTATTTTAATTCTTTATACGCTCTTTATATTACCTAGCAACCAGGTATTTTTTTTGGGACATGCCCAGAGATCTACCCCTAACTTTGCTGATACCGACGGTGTACGGAGGTCGCCTAAAGATTGTTTTCTAGGCATGACCCAAAAATCTACCGTATAGGGTGCGCGTGCAAGGGTATCATCTTTCACCGGAAATAGTTTCTAGTGTTAGGGGTTTTCGATGGAAGATACCGATTTCCATGAGCTTGGGCGTCAGCTCTTAACTGCGTTTGGCAGCATGCATCAGCGAATTTCGCGCTTTGCGGACAAAGCTCTCGGCGGCGAGATGGCCGTCATGCGCGCCCTCATGCGCGCCGGCGGCTCACTCACACCGAGCGAACTCGCCGATCGTGCCTGGGTTTCGAGCGCCCGTATCGCCAATATCCTGCGCGCCCTCGAGGCCAAGGGTTGGGTCGAGCGCGAGCACTCAAAGACCGACCGTCGTCGCGTACACGTCACGGTGACCGACAAGGGATTCCAGGTCATCGAAATCAAACGCCGGGAATTCGAGGACCGCACCGCGGCCTTCCTCGAGCAGCTCGGCGAAACAGATACCCAAGAGATGGTGCGCCTTCTAAGACGTGCCAACGAAATTATCGACCGCAATCAAGAAAGGAGAGATGCCGAGTGAGGATTCTCAAGCTCTTTAAAAAGCATATCCTGGCACTACTCGCAGCTATCGTACTCATCGTAATCAGCTGCAACGCCGATCTGGCGCTGCCTACCTATATGAGCGACATCGTCGACGTGGGCGTGCAGCAAGGCGGTATTGCCTCGCCCGTGCCCGACACCATTCGCGCCGAATCGCTCGACGACCTCGAACTCTTTATGAGCGCCAAGGACGCCAAGGCTGTGGAGGCCGTGTTTAGCAAGGCTGGCAAAAACGGCATTCGAGCGTACAAGGGCACCGAGGAAGAGCGTGCCGATGGAGGCAAGATTGCCGACATTATGAGCCTGCCCGAGACTGTCGTACTTTCGTTCAACCAGGGCATTGACGCCGACTCCATGGGCGACATGACCGGCACGTCCGGCGAAAAAGACAGCGACGCCGCCCAGGCCATGCCCACCCCCGAGCAGATGGCGGCGATGACGCCCGAGCAGCTCGCCGAGATGCAGCAGAAGGCCGCAGCGGCGCAGAACATGCAAAAGCAGATTGATGCCGACGGCGGTAAGATCACCATGAAGAGCCTGCGCCTGGGTGTCGAGGGCGGTCTGGTAGACCAAAGCAAGCTCGTCGAGGGCGCCAACGAAATGGCGGATAAAATGGGCTCCATGTCGGGCTCCATCGTGACCCAACGCGCCGTGAGCTATGTGCAAGACGAGTACAAGGCGCAGGGCATCGACCCCGCCGACGTGCAGAACGCCTACCTGGGCCGCATGGCGACCACGATGTTTGGTCTGTGCCTGATCTCGCTCGTCGCCACCATCCTGACCGGTGCCGTGGCTTCGCGCACCGCCTGCTCCATCGCCCGCGACCTGCGCCGCGAGACCTTCAACAAGGTTATGCACTTCTCGCCGGCCGAGGTGGGCAAGTTTAGCCAGGCCTCGCTCATCACCCGCTGCAGCAACGACATTCAGCAGATCCAGATGGCCGCAACCCTGTTTATCCGCATGTGCCTGATGGCCCCCGTCATGGGCATCGTCGCCGTTATGCGCGTCCTGGCCAACCACACCGGCCTGGAGTGGACCATCGCCGTGGCCATCATCGCGGTTTCGGCCGTTGTCGGCGTGCTCATGGGCCTCACCATGCCCAAGTTCAAAAAGATGCAGAGCTTTGTGGACCGCGTGAACCTTACCGCCCGCGAGCTGCTCGACGGCCTTATGCCCATCCGCTCGTTCAACCGCGAGGAACATGAGCTCGAGCGTTTTGACAAGGCTTCGCTCGACCTGATGACCACGCAGCTCTACACCAACCGCGCCATGAGCTTTATGATGCCGCTCATGATGCTTGTCATGAACTGCATCACCGTGCTTATCGTCTGGTTTGGCGCGCAGGGCGTGTCCGACGGCGTGATGCAGGTCGGCAACATGATGGCGTTTATCTCCTACACCATGCAGATCGTCATGGCGTTTATGATCCTCACCATGGTGTCGGTCATTCTGCCCCGTGCCGAGGTCGCAGCCGAGCGCGTGGAAGAGGTCATCACCTGCCCCACGAGCATCAACGACCCTGTCTCGCCCAAACTGCCCGCGGCCAGCGCGCCGCGCGGTGAGCTCACCTTCCGCGACGTGAGCTTCCAGTATCCCGATGCCCGTGCCGACGTCATCAGCGGCGTGAACTTCACCACGCATGCCGGTCAGATGCTCGGCATCATTGGCTCCACGGGCTCGGGCAAGTCCACGCTCGTGCAGTTGATTCCGCGCCTGTACGACGTCACGGGCGGCAGCATTTCGCTCGACGGCATCGACGTGCGCGACATGACCCTTTCCGAACTGCGCCGCCGCATTGGTTACATCCCGCAGCAGGGTCGCCTGTTCTCGGGCACTGTCAAGAGCAACCTCAAGTTTGCCGGCGACATGGTAAGCGACGATGACATGCACCAGGCCGCGCGCATCGCCCAGGCCGAGGACTTTATCGCCGAGCGCGAGGGCGGTTACGACTCCCCCATCAGCCAGGGTGGCTCCAATGTTTCGGGCGGTCAGCGCCAGCGTCTGGCCATCGCCCGCGCCCTGGCCAAAAAGCCCGAGGTCGTGGTGTTCGACGACTCGTTTAGCGCGCTTGACTACAAGACCGACGCGCGCCTGCGCGAGGAGCTGGCCAAAAACGTCACCGACGCCGCGCTCGTGGTCGTGGCACAACGCATCGCGACCATCATGCACGCCGACCAGATCATCGTACTCGACGACGGTCACGTAGTGGGCACCGGCACGCACGAGGAGCTACTGCGCAGCTGCCCGGCGTACCTGGAAATCGCACAGTCGCAGCTTTCCGCCGAGGAGCTGGGGCTTACCCAAGAAGAAATTGCAGCCGTTACGGAAGGAGGCGAGCACTAATGGCAGACGAGACCAAGACCCAAATTCCCAAGCCCACCCGTCAGCGTGGACCCATGGGCCGCATGGGCGGCATGCGTCGCGGCGAAAAGGCCAAGGACTTTAAGGGCACCATGAGGCAGCTGCTCGGCTATATCGGCCAGCACAAGATTGCCGTGTTTGCCGCCGTCGCCTTTGCCGTGTGCTCGGTCATCTTTAACATTGTGGGACCCAAGGTGCTCGGCCAGGTTACGACCAAGCTGTTCGAAGGCCTGGTCGCCAAGGTCAACGGCACCGGCGACGTTGACTTTGACTGGATCGCCAAGACGCTCGGCTTTTTGCTCTGCCTGTATCTGGCGAGCTCTGTCTGCAGCCTGGTCCAGGGCTGGCTCATGACCGGCGTCACGCAAAAGATCTGCTACCGCATGCGCAAGGAAATCGCCGCCAAGATTGCCGTCGTGCCGATGAGTTACTTCAACGGCCACAGCAAGGGAGACGTACTCAGCCGCATCACCAACGATGTCGATACGCTGGGTCAGTCGCTCAACCAGAGCGTGACGCAGCTCATCACGTCGGTAACGCAGATTATCGGGCCTGTCTCTTATACACATCTCCGAGCCCACGAGACATG